>JAFDDL010000367.1 GCA_019310865.1 Deltaproteobacteria bacterium
ACCAACGGGAAAAGCCTGCAAAAGGGCTTGGAGAATTGCCTGGCGGATATTCAAAAGGGCCGTATCAGCACAACGGATGAATCCGCGTTTCAGGTGGGGAATAATATCGCGGCAACACCGGGCAGTGTCATCTATGAAAACAGCATCATGCAGTTGATTCAGTACCAGCCCACAACGCCAATGGTGTCGCAGCGGCCGATACTGATGGTGCCGCCCTGCGTCAACAAATACTACATATTGGATCTGCAGCGGCACAACTCCCTTATCCGGTACTGCCTCGATCAGGGGCATCAGGTGTTTTGCATGTCGTGGATTAATCCCGGAACCGGGCAGGGTGCGCTTTCATGGGAAGATTACTTGCGTCAGGGGGTTTTAACCGCAATGGATATCGCCGGAGATGTTGCCGGCTCAGACAAGATCCATACGCTTGGCTGGTGTATTGGCGGTACCCTGCTGGCAACAGCGCTGGCCGTTCGCAATAACAATGGGAAGAAAAGCGATATTTCTTCCGCAACCTTTATCACCACAATGCTCGATTTTTCAGACCCGGGCGACCTGGGTATTTTTCTCAATGAAATCCCTGAAGAAGCCGTCGCATTATCGGAAAATACCGGTGTGATACCCGGAGAATTTTGCTACGCATTTTTCTCACTCATCAAGGCCGATCAGTTAATCTGGCCTTACCTGATCAGCAATTACTTAAAGGGTGAAACACCGGCAGCCTTTGATTTTCTTTATTGGAACAGCGATTCCACCAATCTGCCGGCGGGCCTTTACATGGATTTCATCCGACAGTTTTACAAGCAAAATGCGTTGATAAAACCCGGTGGATTAACTCTGTGTGGAATCCCCATCGACTTGGGGAAAATTAATACGCCAAGCTATTTTTTGTCAACCGTGGACGACCACATCATACCCTGGCAGGCAACCCTTCCAAATACGAGACTTTTTTCAGGCCATACCGAGTTCGTATTAGGTTCCAGCGGACATGTCGCCGGCGTGATCAATCCACCGGATCCCACCAGAAGAAACCACTGGATAAACGGCGAAACCGGCTCCGGGCCGGCGCACTGGCTCAATACCGCCACACCGGTTGACGGTAGCTGGTGGATGCATTGGCTTGACTGGTTAAAAAAATGGGATGGTAAGAAGGTAGCCGCCCCGAAAAACCCGGGCAATGATACCTACCAAATAATTGAACCCGCACCGGGACGGTATGTGAAAAGTCGAACTAACCTCTGGAACCCAGACGCAGCCCCCCATGAATGAAGAAAACTTCTCCAGCGCAGGCCTCGTTGCGGTAAAGTTCTGAAACCAGGGACACAACCTCTTCCGGTTCAACCAGTCGACCGATGGGAACCTGTTCCAAAATTCTGTCAATAACTTCCCGTTTCATTCCTCTAACCAAGGGCGTGCCGGTATATCCCGGGGCAATGGCCACACATCGCAACTTATCGGAAAGCCCCTGCCTGAAAAATGCTGCCGTGAGCACCTTGGGAATCACCGACATGGCCGCCTTGGAAGAAGAATAGTTGATCTGGCCCGCGGTACCCAGAGAACCGGTGGAGGAAACCAGGCAGATCAGCCCCTTACAGTTGTTATTGATCATTCGCTCGACACCTTCCCGAAGGGTCAAAAATACGCCTGTCAGGTTGATATCAATGACGGATTGGAACTGATCCAGGGCCATCTTCTTTTTCACCTTTCCGGTCTCTTTGTCCCTGGAAACCATAAACCCATCTTTTGTGATACCGGCAAAGGGCGCCAGCAGGTTGATTTTTCCGTATTGCTCGATGGCCGTATCCGCCAACCGGCCGCAATCGTCTTCATTTGTCACATCACATAGGACCGTGGTCACATTGCCGTTTGGGCAGTTCATCTCCGTCTTGCATTTATCCAAAAGCGCCTGTGAGATATCACCAATGACAACCTTACCACCATTTTTTAACCAATACCGCGCCAATACCGTTCCAATACCACCCGCGCCACCTGTAATTACCGCAACAGAATCCTTGATCTCCAGCATCTTGCTCACCTCAACTTCATCGATTATCTGTTTCTGATTAAATTGCCTATAATACGTTCACGATTTCTTCGCCGGTTTAGGCGTTGATTTCGGTACTGCTTTACGCGCCACCGAAGCCTTGGGCAGCGGCTTAGGCGCTATTTTATCTGCTGCTTTATGCGCCGGTGAAGCCTTGGGACCCGGCTTAGGCGCTGTTTTAGCGGCTGCTTTACGCGCCACCGAAGCCTTGGGCAGCGGCTTAGGCGCTATTTTATCTGCTGCTTTATGCGCCGGTGAAGCCTTGGGAGCCGACTTAGGTGCTGTTTTAGCAGCTGCTTTATGCGCCGGTGAAGCCTTGGGAGCCGACTTAGGTGCTGTTTTAGCAGCTGCTTTATGCGCCATTGAAGCCTTGGGAGCCGGTTTGGGCGCTGTTTTAGCGGCTATTTTACGACTGGCGGCCTTATCCATGGCTGCATCCAAATCGAGTTGGTAACGAACCGGCCCGCGATAATTATCACCAAAGGTTTTATGAAGCGCACAGTCCGAATCGGGATGGGACCAGGATGTCGCGATGGCGCCATGTCCTTTGGGAAAAACCGTCAACTCGGCATCGATAAAATCCATGGGGGCAACCGCGGCATCCCTGTCGACCAGATCGTCGTTTTCGGCAATACAGATCAGCATCTTGAGGCCCTTTGACGTGATCCGTTTGAAATTCAATTCCCGTCCAAACAGTCGAAACGGCAATGTTCCGTCCGGTTTCACAGGTGCGGTATACGAGTCAAAACTCAGTTGGGTCGTACCAACCGGCAAATCCACCCGATCGTAATTGATCCAGTGGTTGATGGCCAAGGCGGTCTTGCTGACACCGGCGCCCATGGCGTTTAGTTTTTCGAACATTTGCAAATCACGGTAAAAGGACAGAATCGGCGCTTCTTTTTCCATGCTTTTTAGCCTGTAGACCCAGCTCATGATCTTGCCGTCCACGACCTGCTTGCCATCCGGCAGGGTTTTAAGTGAATACCCGAGGCCTTTAAACTGGTCGGGAATTTGGTCCATATAGTCCACGAGTGCTTTGCTTCGCGATCCGTCCATGGGCGCCACACAGGTAATCAACGCGTCGACCAAACCGTCAAGCTCACCTGAAAGGACAGCTACCATGGCAAAAAAACCACCCTGGCAATACCCATTCAATGTGACGGGTTTTCCGTGAATTTCTTTGATCTTTTCACAAAAATACCGGGTATCTGTGGCATCGTCTTCACCGGTCATATCCAACACCGCAGGGGTATCGGCAATATCCTTTACAATCCGGATATAGGTGGGAATACCTTGGTTTGCAAACGCATGCACATAGCTTTTATTGTCCCCGGGCAGAAAACAAAGGATGTTCGCTCCCAAAACATACGGTGGAACAATCAATACCGGCTTGCCGTTTTTCTTTACCGAAACCGCCTGGTCCGACGGCAGCACCTGATACAGATGAAACCGGTCGGTCTCGGCCGCCAGTTTATAGCCCGGCTCCTGTACATGAAAGCCAAATTCCTTTTTAATGTTCGCAATCGCCTTGGGGTATTCGCTTGAGACCGCTTCAATCGCGGCTGACTGCCGTTTTGAAAACTCCGCGATGGTTTCACCATCTGCACCACTGACCGTATTGATCATGGCAGCCATGGCGTCCGTAACGGACCGGATATGGTAGTCGGTCATTTGGGGAAGGCTAGATAGGAACCCCTGCTGAGCAACACCCACATTAAAAAGGAATAGATCGGTATAATCTTTTATGTCCCCGTAGGACGGAAGACAGGTCTTCTTCGATTTTTCTTCAGCTGAAAAGCTATCCACCGCCTGGCGATGGGGTGATGAAAATGCCTCCATGTATTGGGACATCGCATCCCAAAAGCCATGTAATGCCTTATATCTTTCAGAAGTCGCATTCACCATTTCAAGATTAATATTCGTCCAGCGCGCCACAAAATCGCTAATCACATTAACCGGATCATCACATAGTTTTTCAATATGACTTGTATCCATTTGCATCACCTATCACCTGTTCATCCTGTTCACGGGGCAGAAGCGCCTTAACGAAGACGCCTCTGCCCGTTGATCCCGCTATTTCTTTTCACCAAAAAAACCGAGAACCTTTTCATAGTTATCATCCACGCTCTTTTTGAATCCATCCCGGCCGTCTTTGTAGGTCTTGACCCACTCATCGATGGTCTGTTTCCCATCCTTGGGCAGCCAGGACGCCTGGTCAACAAGATTATTGGTCATCGATTCCAACTGATCCTGCAACTTGTTGATGGCATCAAAGGTCGTGTCAAAAGCGCTTTTGTTAACTTCGATCATCTGTTTTACCAATTGTTTCTGGTCCATTTTGAATCTCCTTTTAATTAAATTGTTTTGCTGAATAAATTTCTTGTTTCATTCAGACGCTTATGGTTAATATACGACATAAACCCATCACGTCAAGAGAAAAATGGTGCATTGCACAAATTTTTTTCTCAAATAAAACTGCCGGAAAAATTAATGCTTAAATGTTATTATATCGTTATATTTTTGATAGATACCTATTAAAATTAGTTTTTTTCAATTAAAGTGATCCTTTAATATTATTGCGTCGCATTAAAAAAAGTTTCAAAGGGGAAAACATAATGACCGAACCGATTGTGTTAAAAAAATACGCCAATAGACGGATCTATGATCCGCA
>JAFDDL010000368.1 GCA_019310865.1 Deltaproteobacteria bacterium
TGACAAAAACACCACCGGCATGCATTGGCATATTCACAAGGACGGATCCCATTATTTCAATGAATACCGAAAGGCCGACAAACGCATGCCGGTTTCAGTGGCAATCGGTGCCGATCCGGCCACGGTTTATGCAGCCACCGCACCCATGCCCCGGGGCTTAGACGAGTTGCTCCTGGCCGGGTTCATTCGGAAAAAACCGGTAATCTTGGCCACGTGCGTTACAAACGATCTATCGGTGCCGGCCGAGGCGGAATTCGTACTGGAAGGATATGTTGACCCCGGGGAGTTAAGACGCGAAGGACCCTTTGGGGACCACACCGGCTATTACTCCCTGGCAGACGACTATCCAGTGTTTCACGTAACGGCCATTACCCATCGCAAAAACCCGGTATACAACGCCACCCTGGTGGGTCGCCCCCCCATGGAGGACTGTTACCTGGCCAAGGCCACGGAGCGGCTCTTTCTGCCGATGCTTCAGACGGTGATGCCGGAAATCAGGGACTACTGGTTTCCCTGGGAGGGAGTCTTTCACAACATTGTCATCATCTC
This sequence comes from Deltaproteobacteria bacterium, assembly GCA_019310865.1. The sequence continues at coordinate 550 of JAFDDL010000368.1, forward strand.
AGCGCAAAAGGAGTTTCCCGGCCATGCCCATAAGCTCATGAGTGGATTGTGGGGACAGGGACAAATGAGCTTTTGCAAGGCCATTGTGGTAGTAGACGAAGACGTTTCTCCGAATAATACCGGTAAAATCGTCGACCTGCTGTGTAACCGGTTCGATATGTCCACCGATCTGATTCAATCCAAGGGCGTTCTTGATGTCCTGGACCACAGCTCGCCCTTTGCCAATTTCGGCGGCAAACTCGGCTTGGATCTCACGCAGCGATTTGCCGGAGAGCCCCCCCTCCTCACAGCAAAGGATTCGGCCGAATCCACACCCATTTCCAATCTTACCAAATGCATTCGAAACAGCGTCCGGGAGGTGTCCGACTGCCGCCACCTGTTCGCTGACGAAAAACCAGACCGATCGCCACGGAACCGATTTCTGGCGGTTTCCATAGACAGACCGGATGAGATGAGTGGCCGGCACATCGGCAGGCAAACCTCAGAGGTGTCCGAGCTGTCGGCATTTAACGTCTTCATCCTGTATGACCATGAGATCGACCTGACTGACAACGCGTTGATGCTGTGGAAGGTATTTAATAACGTGGACCCGACTCGGGATATCGATTTTCACAATGGCCGTACCATCATAAACGCCTGTAATAAAGGAAAGGCGGACGGTCATGATCGAGAATGGCCGGATGAGTTGCGATTTGACATATAGCTGAACATGGTAAATTTAAACATCGGGAACCAGCTTACGCTTTTCGATCAAATGGTGACCGGCGGAGATTCAGGAGATTTCGTTATGCGTTACAGGACATTGGGGAAAACCGGAATTGAGGTATCAGCTCTGAGCTTTGGATGCATGAGACTGCCCCTGGCGGAGAATGCGGGTGCCAATCCCGCCCCCGACGCTCCCATCGATGAGGAGACTGCCACCCGGATGATTCGTTATGCCATGGAAAACGGGATTAATTATTTTGATACGGCCTATCCCTATCACGGCGGTAAGAGCGAAGCGCTTTTGGGCAAGGCCTTGAAACCCGACCGGGAAAAGGTCATGGTTGCCACAAAATTACCCTCCTGGCTCATTGAAAAACCAGCGGATTTTGAAAAATTCCTCGATGAGCAGCTCGAACGCCTCGACACGAATTACATCGATTTTTATCTGCTTCACGGCTTAAATCGAACATTCTGGGAGAATATTGAGCCCAAAGGTGCCTTGGAATTTCTGGATAAAATTCAAAAAGACGGCCGCGCCCGGCAAGTGGGGTTTTCCTTTCACGACGGCCCAAGCTTCTTCAAGGAGGTGGTCGACAGCTACGACTGGGCCCTGTGTCAGATCCAGTACAACTATTTTGATGAGAACAATCAGGCCGGCCGGGAAGGATTGGAATACGCGACCGCCAAAGGATTGGGCATTGTCATCATGGAACCGCTACGCGGCGGAAAGCTGGTGGGAAAGATTCCCGATAACATTCAATCCATTTGGGAATCAGCGCAAACCAAACGAACACCGGTCGAGTGGGCATTTGAGTGGGTCTGGAATCATCCCGAGGTCTCCACAGTTTTAAGCGGCATGAGCGACATGGCCCAACTGGTTGAAAACGTAACCATTGCAAACCGAGCCGCACCCAACGCATTTTCGGCTGATGATCTTAACCGGGTTCAACAGGTTAAAGAAGCCTACCAGGCGATGATAAAAGTCGACTGCACCGCTTGCCGGTATTGCATGCCATGCCCCAACAACGTTGCCATTTCATCCTGCTTTTCGCTTTATAACGACGTGTATCTGTTTGATAATCTGACAGTCAGCAAAAACATGTACAACATGATGCTTGAACCCAAGACCCGGGCGGATAATTGCAATGAATGCGGGGAATGTGAAGAAAAATGCCCTCAGAAGATCGAAATTATCGATGCGCTGAAAGATGTGCACCAGGTCCTGGGCAGCTGATCAACTCGGCAACAGCCCCAACTATCCCTTTTTGCTCTCATAGCATCGGCGCTCCACATAGCCACCGCTTGCCGGATCGTACACCGCCTCGTTATCGTGGATCAGTTTGGCGCCGCCCTCCCATGCACCACAAGCCGGCACCACCGTTTCGCCCAGACAGAACTTTCGACCACAGGCCGGGCAGCCTTCAGCATTCAGTTCGTTGACCATTTGAAGGTCCAATACGATTTTCGATCTATCTCTGGAAAAAATTCCCATGGGGTATCCTCCTGGTTAATGTCGATTGATTATTGGATGACAGCTCTGCACCGCGACAAGAATGCTGAGGTCTGTGCGAGATTACGAAATTCCCTATACAGTGAGTGTTGCCAGTCATTAGAATTCTGAAGTGCCGTATAGTTCACCTAATTTCGTCGGAAGGTTTTGGACCCAAAGTAGTATCGAGTCCCGGGAGAAAAAGGACTACCGAAACGACTCCCGATTTATAGAGAATACCTCCTCACGGGTTAAACAGCGACGCGTTGTGGCTTCGATGTCTTTGAATCCCAGGTCATCACATAGTCATACCTTCCTGCTCCGCTGAAACAGGTAGACAGCGCCCAGCAATATCATACCGATCAGGTAGGTCCAATAGCGCTGTGCATGATCCACGCCGAGAATCGAGGCGATGAAATCCGGCCGCATCATGATCAGGGTGACACATAGCAACACGGGCACCTCGTACCAGCGGTTCTTTGCGGTAAACCAGCCCTGAGTTGCCGCGGCGAATGCGAAATTGCCCAGGCAGGCGGTGGCAAAGATCAGCAGCCCCTGGGGCCAGTTGTCGATGTTGTGTAATATGAGGTCATGGTTAAAGATAAACATGAACGGTAAAATGGCAGTTCGAATATCGTACATGAACCCTTGAATCCCCGTAGCAATGGGCGGCGCCTTGGCGATGGCCGCTGCCGTGTAGGCTGCCAAGCCCACCGGCGGGGTGTCGTCGGCGAGGATTCCAAAATAAAAGCAGAACAGATGCGCAGCCATCAGGGGCACAGCGAAATCCTGAAGCGCCGCCAGGGTCACGATGGCCGGCGCGGTCAGCGATGCCATGACGATATAGGTGGCGGTGGTGGGAAGGCCCATGCCGATGATCAGGCTGGCCACGGCCGCCACGAGCAACATCAAATAGATGTTTCCCATGGACACCACCTCGATCACCTGGGTGATGAGCCCGCCGAGCCCCAGAGCGACCACGCCCACGATGATGCCGGCGGCTGCGGTCGCCAGGGCCACGGGCACCATATTTCTGCCACCGGCGACCAGGGCTTCCAGAATGTCAACCGCCCCCTGTTTGAAAGCCGGCGCAATGGGCTGCTTTTTAACGTATGCTTTCACCGGGTGCTGAAACAGCATGATAATCGCCATGACCCAGATGGCATTAAAAGCCGCCCGTTCCGGTGAATGCCGTATGATGATCAGCTCATAGAGAAGAAAAAAAACCGGCGCCAAATAATGTAGCCCGGCGGTCAACGTTTTGAAAAAACGGGGCAACGCCGAACGGGAGATTCCGCTCAATCCCAATTTGGACGCTTCAATATGACTGATGAAAAAAAGCGCGGCATATGAGGCAAAGGCAGGAATGGCCGCCGCTTTGATCACTTGTACATAGGGAACATTCACATATTCGGCGATGATGAATGCGGCGGCCCCCATGATGGGCGGGGCCAGTTGTCCATCGGTGCTGGCGGCGACCTCAATGGCAGCAGCCTTGGTGGGCGGATATCCCACCTGTTTCATCAGGGGAATCGTAAAGGTGCCCGTGGTGACAATATTGGCGATGCTCGATCCGGAAACAACGCCTGTTAGGCCACTGCCCATGATGGCGGCCTTGGCGGGCCCGCCCTTAAACGAGCCCAGGAGACTCAAGGCAAGGTGGATAAAATACCGACCCGCACCGGCTTTTTCAAGCATGGCGCCGAAGAGCACAAACAGGAATACGATGGTCGCCGATACATCAAGGGGTATGCCGTAGATACCCTCGGTGGACATGCTCATCTGCCCCACAAGGCGATTTAGACTCACGCCCTTGAAGGCGATGAGATCCGGCATGTACGGCCCGAAAAAGGCATAGACAAGAAACAGGGCGGCGATCACGGGAAGCGCCGGGCCGATCACCCGGCGGGTGGCATCTAAAAGAAGCACCACCAGCAAAGCCCCCACCAGCAGGTCCCGCGTAATCGGTGC
>JAFDDL010000369.1 GCA_019310865.1 Deltaproteobacteria bacterium
CGTAAATTTTACGAATCTGAAGCTCTGCGTGGCGGATGGTCTGTACGCCAGCTAAATCGACAAATTTCATCCCAATTTTATGAGCGAACGCTTTTATCCCGTAATAAAGCTGCAATGCTTAAAAAAGGCACTATCCCTGAGAAGAATGACATCACCAGCCCTGAAGAAGAGATAAAAGACCCTTTTATTTTGGAATTTCTTGGTCTCAAAGATGAATACTCGGAAAATGACCTTGAAGAAGCATTGATTCAACATCTTGAAACCTTTCTGCTTGAACTTGGCAGTGGTTTTGCTTTTATAGCTCGTCAAAAACGGTTGAGAATCGGGAATAAATGGTATCGTGTTGACCTTGTTTTTTATCACAGGCGGTTGCGATGCCTTGTTCTGATCGACCTTAAAATTGGTGAGTTTTCACATGCTGATGCAGGCCAGATGCACCTTTATTGCAACTATGCATCAAAAAACTGGACTCATGAACAAGAAAACCCTCCAGTTGGTTTAATTCTTTGCGCTGAAAAAGATCAAGCTGTGGCGAAATATGCGCTTGAAGGACTACCCAATAAAATTCTTGCGTCAGAATATAAACTGGTTTTACCCAATGAAAAGGAATTAGTGGAAGAACTTATAAAAACAAGAAAAATGCTGGAAAGCAGGAAAGAATAAGGTAAAGTGAATAAAATCTAATGCGCTAATAACCGGTTAGAGAAACGGCATTGATGACAATATGAATATAGACCAGATACAAGATACTTTAAAAAACATCTTCCAGGAAAAAAAGAAACGGATCGTCTTCTGGTACGATGCTGAACAAGAGTTTGAGGGCACGCTACCCTTAATCCAGATCGACGATGTCTCTATTCTGCGGATTGATGAACATGGCGCTCTTGAATTAAAAATCAAACTGGAAACGGAAGACACCCACGGGAAATATATCCTGTACGCTCCCTATGCCGAACCGGCACCTGAAGATGATTGGCTGCTCGATATCAAGTTGTATGGATACACTTTTCATGCAGACCAGGCCTCTATTCTTTTAAAGGAACTGAACCTTGAACATCAGAGCCTGCGGCCATACTTAAAAGAACGAAAAGCGTTTTTTAGGAGTCAGGCGCGATTGAACCGGCTCAAGAAATGGATCCAAGCTGATGACAGAGAAGATGATCTTGACATTAAAATGCTTGCCGTCATCACCAAAGCCGATCAACCGGAGCCATTCTCAATACTAATGAGTCTTTTGGTCAGTTTTTGTCAAGAGGGCAAAACCATCAATGATGAGCCGTCGGAGCTCTGGCTCCAATTAGAAAAGTTAGGCTTGGAGGCCTCTTTCTGGAAGATTCCGGCACAAAATTTTGGGTATATAAGACCGGACTCGCCCAGTATAACTGATTTTCTGATACGGGTCTTTGTTACAGACCTTTCCGTCAGCCTAAAAGCTGAGTTGCCCACTGCGCTCTCTCATTTTCAGATCCAAGGCGCAACATATTCAAATAATTGTGCGGTATTTCTGGCACAGTGGCGGACCAACACGGCATATTTCAAATATTACAACAGGGTCGAAAAATCTATTGCCCAAAAACTCAAGATTGATGAACTGCTCATGCTCCTTGATTTCGAGTCGTTTCTGGAGGTGATGACTTTTGAATCTGTGGAGCGAAGGATTATCAGCACTCTGAAAAACGAGATTGGCAAAGATCTTGAAAAAGACTATCAGGCAACAAATGACACCATCAAGCGCAGGCTGGATGGATACTGGGCCACTACGATTTTAAATGACGACTCAAAGGTTAATCTTTACCAAACAGCCTATAAGGCCTTGGAGGCTGCAATATACCTGTTTGAACTCAGAAAAAAATACGATGCCGGTTTTAGTTATCCATCCGCCAAGGACATGTTTACCGCATATACAAGTGAGCTTTTCCTTTTCGATCAACATTATCGAAAATTCCACGAACTTGCGAACAGGGCTGATATGGCCGGATGGGATGTACTGAAAGCGCTTAAGGAAACAGTGGAAAGTTGCTATAGCGGGTGGTTCATGGAGCAACTGGCATTAACCTGGGGCGATTTTTTGGAAAAGAGCGCAAAAGACTGCCTGATGGACAATTGGAAAATCCCCTATGTGACCAACCAGTATGAATTTTTCAGAACTCACATTAAATCTACCCTCAAACAGAGTTCCAGAAATCGGCTGTTTGTTATCATCAGCGATGCGTTTCGTTTTGAAGCTGCTGAAGAGTTGACTCGGAAAATCAACGGAAAATATCGCTTAAAGGCTGAACTGGATCACATGCTGAGCATTTTACCGGGTTATACCGCACTGGGTATGGCCGCCCTTCTTCCCCACGATACGCTTTCCTTTAATGATAGCCCCAAAGCGGATGTGATTGTCGATGGGAAACCCTGCGGATCCCTGGATCAGCGCGTGGCGATACTCAGCGATTTTGACGGTACTGCCATCAAAGCCGACTCGCTGCTGTCCATGAGTAAGGACAGCGGGCGGGAATTTGTAAAACCAAACCGGGTAATATATATATACCATGATAAAATAGATGCAATCGGAGACAAAGCGGTTTCTGAAAGCAATACATTTGAAGCTGTTCGACAGACCATTGATGAACTGTATGCTCTGGTTAGCTTCATAATCAACAGCTTAAACGGCACCAGGGTTATCATCACTGCGGACCATGGCTTTATTTACCAGGAGAAAGCCCCCCAACCCATCGACAAAAGTACCCTGGAAATCAATTCTGAAAATACAGTTAAAACCCATAAACGATTCATAATGGGAAAGAATCTGGGGCGACAGCATAATGCTATTTCCGGAAATACAAAAACCACATCCAACACCGATGCGGAAATGGAGTTTTTACTCCCGAAAGGTACCAACCGCTACAACTTTGTCGGTGGCGCCAGATTTTTCCACGGCGGAGCGATGCTTCAGGAAGTTGTGATCCCTGTCATTACAGTGTCTGAGATGAAGGGCAAACACACTGAAAAGTCGGAGATTCGGCAAGTTGGCGTATCACTGCTCGGGTCCTACAAGAAACTGGTTACCAACAGGCCGGTCTATAAGCTGATCCAGACTGATCCGGTATCAGAACGCATGAAACCAATCACTCTGAAAGTATCGCTCCGTGATAAAAACGACCTTATAAGCAACGAAGAAACCGTTACCTTTGATAGCAGCTCCTCATCAATGGACGAGCGCCGGAAATCGGTAAAACTTACGCTGATGGCGGGCTCTTACGACAATAAGAAAGAATATTATCTGGTACTACGGAATATCGATGATACCGAGTATGACCGTATCCCCATTATTATCGATATTGCCTTTGCCAATGATTTTTAAGGATATGAATTATGGAAACCGATACCAGCATCGATGTATTGTTGAACATCCACTTCGCCGGCCGGGTTGTTCGCAAAGACCTGACAAAGCTGCTTAAGGAGGGGGCTAATGTTCCGGTATACGTTCTGGAATACCTCTTGGGAATGTACTGTGCTGTTGAGGATGAAGAGGTTATCCAGGAAGGGATGAAGACCATCAAGAACATCCTTGCCGAAAATTATGTGCGCCCTGATGAGGCTGAAAAGGTCAAGTCAAAGATCAAGGAGCACGGGAACTACAAAATTATCGATAAGGTCACCGTAAGGCTAAATGAGAAAAAGGACATCTACGAGGCCACCCTTTCAAATCTTGGCGTCAAAGGGATCGAAATGTCCAGTTCACATGTCAAGCAATTTGACAAGCTGCTGGTGGGAGGGATCTGGTGTATTTTAAATCTCCAATATCTATATGAAGAGGGCTCGAATGCCTCACCTTTTATCCTGTCTGAGCTTAAACCCATTCAGATGCCAAACCTTGATTTGGAAGCTGTTTTCGAAGGACGGAGAGCGTTTACTGAAGCGCAGTGGATTGATGTACTGTTGCGATCAACGGGTCTGGAACCCAGCACCTTTGAGAATCGTGTTAAATGGCATTTGCTGGCCCGACTGATCCCGCTTGTCGAAAACAATTACAATATCTGCGAGCTTGGCCCCAGAGGGACCGGTAAAAGTCACATATACAAGGAAATCAGCCCCAACTCCATTCTGGTTTCCGGCGGTCAGACAACCGTGGCGAACCTGTTTTACAATATGAGTTCACGCAAAGTCGGTCTGGTCGGTGTATGGGACACAGTGGCCTTTGACGAAGTGGCGGGGATTAAGTTCAAGGACAAAGATGGTGTCCAGATCATGAAAGATTTTATGGCCTCGGGTTCGTTCTCACGAGGCCGCGATGTGATCAACGCCAACGCCGCCATGGTTTTTGTGGGCAACATCAACCAGAGTGTGGATATTCTCGTAAAGACAGGCCACCTGTTCGCGCCGTTTCCTGAAGAGATGATCGACTCGGCCTTTTTTGACCGCATGCATGCCTACCTGCCGGGGTGGGAGATTCCCAAAATGCGGCCGGAATTTCTGACCAATCAATATGGCTTGATTGTCGATTTCTTGGCTGAATTCTTAAGGGAGATGAGAAAAAGAAGCTTTTCCGATGCCATTGACCCGTATTTCAAGATCGGAAACAATCTGAACCAAAGAGATGTGATTGCTGTCCGAAAGACCGTTTCAGGCCTATTGAAACTGCTCTATCCCCATGGTGAATTTGATAAAGATGTCGTTGAACGCTGCTTTGTATATGCTCTTGAAAGCCGCAGACGTGTTAAAG
>JAFDDL010000370.1 GCA_019310865.1 Deltaproteobacteria bacterium
CCACCAACGCTAGATGGAACAGCCGGATCAGATATGTGCCGGTCGCGAGAACTAGCACTAGCACAAAACAGGTGTGAAGAATTTTTATGGTATCCCCGTGGGTTCGAAAAAAATCGAACCTCTGAATCCGCTTTTCCACCAGGCGAAGCAGACGCCTTAAAATCAGCCAGATGACAAAGAAGCCGACAACGGCGCCCAATGCCTTGGCTATAATGTCCATGTAAATAGCGGTTTCGGCAAGCTGATCAATCCAGGCGTTCACCTGGAGCATTATCTTTTCCATACGCGTCCCATCCTGTATGCCATCATTCCATGCCTTTTAATCGGTTACTTTCGGCGAAGAAATGAGGCCGTAAAATTTACGAAAAAAGCGATCGCCAGGAGCACAAGACCCAACGCGACGCCCATGGCAAATTGTCCCTTGTTGGTCTCCAGCACAATGGCCGTGGTGATGGTGCGGGTATGCCATTTGATGTTGCCACCCACCATCATGGAAATTCCCACCTCTGTCATGACCCGTCCGTAGGCGGCGATGGCACCCGCGAGTATACCATGGCGCGATTCCCATAAACTGGAAAAAAAAAGCTGTCTGCGATTGGCCCCCAGGGACATGATCGTAACGCGGTGCATGGGGTCCATGCTTTCCACTGCAGTGGCCGTGAGCCCCATCACGATGGGAAGGGCCAGTATTGTCTGACCGATTGCGATCCCCGGCAAAGTGAACAGCAGGCCCATCTGGCCCAACGGACCACGATTGGTTAAAAATGCATAGACGATCAGCCCGATGAATACGGTGGGCAGGGCCATTAACGTATCGATGACGGTCCGAATCGGCCCTTTGGTCTTGAAGTCAAAATAGCCCAGGCAAAACCCCAGGGGAACACCGAGCAACAGACTGCACCCCATGGCGCAGCTCGACACCTGGACGGTGGCAATGATGGCCGAATAGGTTTCGGCATTGCCTTTCATCAGCAAGTCTAAGGCTTGGTATAAACCGTCCAGTAGAAAGTTCATCTAATTCTCGTTGATATGAAATTCGACCCCTGTGATTTAATCTGATTTTATCTTTTCGCGTTCGGTGTAAACAAGGCTTTTCCGAGCAGTTGAAAATCCTTGATTGCCTGCTGCGCCGCCGGTCTGGTGATCCAATTTTCGAATTGCCGGGCCAGATCGAACTTGACATTTTCACAGTGACCGGAATTGACGCAAATCACGCTGTATTGGTTGAGCAATACCGAATCGCCTTCCACGAAGATTTTCAGGGGTGGATTTCCACCCGTTAGGTCTTCATATTTAATATAGGTACCCCGGTCGGTCATGGTGTAGCCATTTTTCTCCGAAGCCATGTTGATGGTTACCAGCATCCCCTGACCGGTCTGTAAATACCAATCTTCCCGGTCCGGGGCAGGCAGGTCAATCGCCTTCCACAGGGAAAGTTCTTTTTTATGGGTCCCGGAATTGTCACCCCGGCTGATGAATATGGCCTGCTTGCTTTTGAGGATTTGAAGAGCATTTCGAATCGGTTTTCCCGCCAGCCCGGCCGGATCGTCTGCCGGTCCGATAATCACAAAATCATTATACATGATTTCGCGCCGACCGATACCAAATCCCTTTTCAATAAATTGGTTTTCAGCCACCGGTGCATGCACCATGAGAATGTCGACATCACAGTTTTCACCCAGCTTCAAGGCTTTGCCGGTGCCGGTGGCCGTCCATTTCAACTCGATTCCCGTCGCAAGTTTAAACTTGGGCGCCAGATAATCGAGCAGGCCCGTGTTGTCCGTGCTGGTGGTGGTGGCCATAAACAGGGTTTTCTCATCCGCGGAATACGCTGGTAACGTGCATAAGAAAACAAAGCAACCTGCCAACAGAACCCGTATTGATTTTTTAATATGTTTCCGCATCATCAAATCCCCTTTTTCTCATTTGCACCGTAAGCTTCGCACAGTCCAATCTAATTCGATCAATGGGTGCCTGATAGATTTATTATGGGTAATTTAATGATAAAGGTAACAATCTGTCAACGGACGATTTAGATTTTGTCACATACTTTCTAAAAATAACAGATAATAACCGAATGACGGCTAATTACAGCTGCTTTCGCCCAGCAAGCGATTGTCAATTATTCGCCGGGCCGAATAGATGGACACAAAATAATCTTGACATTGTCGACAATCGCGTTTAGTCTAATACACAATATTTTAATCGAAATCAATGGATTTCGACATGCGATCGGAGGACCGTTATGGGCCCAAATCACCGGTAGGGCGGGGTAACGCTCCTGATTCGGCAAAGCCCGCCGGCAGACTAACCGGCGTTAACAAAGGAATCAGCAAATGGTTAAAAAAAAGCACGCCCAGACATCAGCTCCCATTCGAACGGCCCTGTTTGTGCCCGGCTCGCGGCCGGATCGAATCGACAAGGCAATGGGCACCCTGGCGGATATGGTCATCATCGATCTGGAGGATGCCGTTGCACCGGCCCAGAAAGACCCGGCTCGCGTCACGTCACGGGAGAAAATCGGTCAATTTGCCGACCGGCAAAGTATTGTCCGCGTCAATGCTCTGGGAACCGGTATGAATCGAATGGATCTGGAACATTTGGTGTCGCCTCAATTGCAGGGGATTATGCTGCCCAAGGTAGAAACACCCGAGGATGTTCAAAAGATTCACCAGCGACTGACAGCTCTTGAAGCATCGCTGAATTTGGATCCCGGATCCATTGCGATCACGGTGCTCATCGAGTCGGCCAGGGGGGTTCAGAATGTCGATGACATTCTCTCGGTTAAAATCGATCCGCCCCGGCATTTGATGGCCGCATTCGGGGCCGCCGATTACGCCCTGGACATGGGCATCGACATTACCAGAGACGGCACGGAGCTGATCCTTCCACGATCGAAAATCGCCCTGGCCAGTCGGGCCGCCGAGCGCGATGCGCCCCTTGACACGCCGTTCATGATCGATTTAAAAGACACCCATGCGCTAGAAACCGACGCCCTGCGCGCAAAGCAACTGGGATTCCAGGGAAAACTCTGTATTCATCCGGCTCAGGTTGGGCCCTGCAATACCATTTTTTCCCCAAGGCCCGAAGAAATCGATTTTGCCAGACAGGTTATCGAAGCGGACAGGGTGCATACGGAAAATGGAGAAGGGGCATTTCAAATTAACGGCAAGTTCATAGATCCGCCTGTTGTGGCGCGATGCCGAAAAATACTCGCGCTCGCGTCCAAACTGGATCAATCCACTTAGATCGGGGGCGAAAGGAAGAAAATGACTAAAAAACAACCCTTTTCGGAAAAAGTAAAATCCATTGATTTCAAGGCCACCGTCCTCGTTGAAAATATCGCTGAAACACTCACTGACGCCATCCTGAAAGGGGTTTTTAAACGGGGGGACAAACTGGTCGAAATGGATCTGCGGGAGCAATTCGGTATCAGTCGAACCCCGATCCGGGAAGCTTTCAGGGTGCTGGAAAAAAAGGGGCTGGTGGAGATTATTCCCCGTAAAGGCGCCTTTGTGAAAAGAATTTCAAAACAGGATATCCAGGAACATTTTCCGGTAAGATCCGCCCTGGAAGGTCTGGCGGCCCGGGAGGCCTATAAGAACATATCACAAGAAGATATCGAAGCGCTTTCCAGCATAGTGGTGAAAATGCGGGCCGCCGCCAAAAAGAACGATCCCATTGAATACTTTAAGGTTCATACGGAATTTCATGAGATCTTCATCAATGCCTCGGGAAACGAACTTCTCATCAACATGCTCCAGACGCTTCGCATGCACATGATATGGGACCGCTATTCCACGCGATACTATGAGGAAGACTATGGCAAATCGATCAAAGTGCATGAAAAAATTCTCAGATATTTCAAAGAAAAAACGGTTGACCCCGACGAGGTGGAACGGATCGTCCGGGTGCATATCGAGGTGGCGGTGGGAGCGTTTACCAGCTATCTGGATACCAACACGCCGCCTGATGAATAATCATTAAAATGGAGCGCAGGAAAGAAAATTGTTAATACCGTAATGGAAACAAAGCCCAACTTTGGTGCACGCTTTTTCAATCACATTCCGCTGGTGTCCACGGTTGCGCGGCTGCGCGGCTGGCCATATATAATCTCCTGGATTCATCGCATCACCGGTGTGATGCTGGTCCTTTTTTCCGGCTACCATATTTATACCCTGCAATCCCTTTCAACACCAGCGGTTTACAATGCCAAGATGCAGCTGCTCGGCAGTCCACTCTTTGTTCTGCTCGAGTGGGCCCTGGCCATTCCGGTCATGTTCCATGCCCTGAACGGTGGGCGTTTGATTCTGTTCGAAAGCTTCCGGGTCCGCAACGATTCCGGCCTGATCCGGTGGGTAATCGCGCTGCTTATCCTTTACTGCGCCGCCCTGGGCCTGCTGATGGCCATGGGCAACCAGCGTGTTTCTGCGCCCTTCTTCTGGCTGATGGCCCTGACTGCCGGCGCCACGATCACGGCAAGGGGTGCGCAGCAAATCCTATATACAAAGCATGCCGTCACCTGGAAGCTGCAACGCCTGACCGGCCTATTTCTCATCGTCATGATTCCGGCCCACTTCCTGTTCATGCATCTGAACCCGACCATGGCCAAGGAGGCCGAAACGGTTCTGATGCGACTTGCGCATCCGTTTATTAAATTTATCGATATCTGCCTG
>JAFDDL010000371.1 GCA_019310865.1 Deltaproteobacteria bacterium
ATTATTTCTATTGACTGGTTGACTTTTTGTTGTTATATACATTGTACCTTTTGTATATAATTGTTACGTACCATTGTTTTATTTCTGGAGGAAAAATGAAAAACATAAACCAAACAACATTCGATAATATTGACACCCAGGCTCTTTGGCAAAAAGATAAGAATCATCATTTGCACGCTTGGAGTGATCTTCAAACATTTGAATCAGAAGGTGCTCTAATGATTGCAGAAGGTGACGGTTGTTATCTCTATGACACTGATGGTAAAAAGTACCTGGATTCAGTTGGCGGATTGTGGTGCAACAATATCGGTTTGGGTCGCGCCGATATGGCTGAAGCTATTGCCGAACAGGTTAAGCAACTCTCTTTTAACAGCAATTTTAACGATTTGGGGTCTATTCCAGCTGCCAATTTAGCTGAAAAATTGGCTCAACTGGCGCCCGGTAACCTTAATCGAGTGCATTTTACAACGGGTGGTTCAACTGCTGTTGATACAGCGTTTCGCCTGGTTCAGTTATATCACTACAGTCGTGGTAACGCATCGAAAAAGCATATTATCTCTCGTAAAGAGGCCTATCACGGCTCCACCTATATGGGCAGTTCGCTTGGGGGCAAAGCAGGTGATCGTTTGCCTGCCTACACCTATCTTTCTGATATTGTTCACCATATATCCTGTCCCTATTTCTATCGGGCACCCGAAGGCATGACTGAATCGGACTACTTGGACTTCCTCGTGAAAGAACTGGAAGATAAAATCTTATCGATCGGTGCCGATAATGTTGCGGCATTTTTTGCAGAACCAATCTTAGGGGCCGGTGGCGTTATTGTCCCACCTAAAGGATATCATCAACGTACCTGGGAAATATGCAAGAAATATGATTTACTTTATGTTTCAGATGAAGTAGTTACCGCCTTTGGACGACTTGGACATTGGTTCACCTCGGAAGATGAATTTGGTATAGTGCCGGACATTATCACGACGGCCAAAGGGCTTTCTTCAGGTTATCTACCGCTTGGAGCTACCATTTTTTCCGATGAAATTTATGACGCTATCAGTGCGCCCGATTCCGATGTATGGATGGCTCATGGTTTTACTTACGCCGGGCATCCGGTTTGCTGTGCCGCTGGTCTGAAAAATATTGAAATCATGGAACAAGAAGGTATATTAGATCATGTAAAAGAGATTGGTCCTTACTTTGAACAACAGTTGGATACGCTGCTTGATCTGTCGATTGTCGGAGATAGGCGCGGCTCTCATCTTATGCAATGTGTCGAGTTGGTTGCTGACAAGGCGAGCAAAACAAACTTTCCGAAAGAATTAAATATTGGGAAATGGGTTCATAGGCATGCCGACAAAAAAGGATTAATCATTCGACCTGTTGCGAATTTTACCATTATGTCACCTCCATTGATCATTACTCGTAAAGAAGTGGATTTTGTAGTTAAAACACTGCGGGAAAGCATCGAGGCGACGATGGCTGAACTTCGAGAAAAAAGTATGTGGCAAGGATGATAAGCAATCACGAATTTCCTTAACGATGGAGATCAGTGCTCTTCGACATCAGTTGTTGGCATACAAGAGAAAAGATACACAGCACAAGATCAGACCAGCAGAAGTTTTAAAACGAGGGGCTACAGATGAAAAGTTTTTTGACTGAAAATTTTTTATTACACACCACAACAGCGGAAAAACTGTATCACGAATACGCAGCAAAGATGCCAATATATGATTATCATTGCCATGTTCCGGTTGAGGAGATCGCCAATAATAAAAAATTCGAGAATATTACTCAAATTTGGTTGGCTGGTGACCATTATAAATGGCGGGCTATGAGAAGCAATGGTGTCCCGGAAGAATACATAACTGGGGCCGCCTCTGATTATGAAAAGTTCGAAGCCTGGGCAAAGACCGTTCCGAAAACTATGAGAAACCCACTTTATCATTGGACTCATTTGGAGTTAAGAAGTCCTTTTGGTATTGAGGGAAAATTACTCAGTGAAGAAACTTGCGAAGAGATCTATCAAGAGACTTCCGCCCTTCTAAATACGGATGATTTTTCGGTTCGCGGGATTATTAAAAAAATGAATGTGAAAGTCATATGCACGACTGATGACCCGATTGATGACCTATCGTATCATAGGCAAATCAAGGAGAACGAACAAATTAATTTCAAAGTATTACCAGCCTTCAGGCCCGACAAATCAATGGCTGTGGATAACTTAGATTTATTCAATGGCTGGCTGGATAAACTCTCCGAATTAATGGGTAATGAATTGCTGGATTTTGACTCTTATTTTACAGCCTTGGAAAGCCGCGTCGATTTTTTTCACCAGTCGGGATGTCGTCTGTCTGACCACGCTGTGGATAAGTTGTTTTTTGTTCCGGCGTCGCGAAGTGATATTAAAAGCATATATCTTAAAGCCCGGAATAAGGAATCGGTATCCGCTGAGGAAGTTTCAATGTTTAAATCTGTTATGCTACTCGAGTTCGCCAAAATGTATGCTGATAGAGGCTGGGTACAACAGTTCCATATCGGATCACTGAGAAACAATAGCACTCGAATGTTTAACGCGTTAGGTCCGGACACAGGATTTGACTCTATGGGTGATCACAATTACGCCGAACCCTTAGCAAAAACGATAGACGCTTTGGATAGCGATAACAAACTGGCGAAAACAATTTTATATGCAATCAATCCCAAAGATAACGAAATGATAGGCACGATGATTGGAAACTTCCAGGACGGTAATGTCGCCGGTAAAATGCAGTTTGGCTCGGCGTGGTGGTTTAACGATCAAAAAGACGGTATGGAAAGGCAGATAAATGCTTTATCAAATCTTGGGCTTTTAAGCCAGTTTGTTGGTATGTCAACTGATTCCCGCAGTTTTCTATCATATCCAAGGCATGAATATTTCAGAAGGATTTTATGTAACCTTTTTGGTAACGATGTGGAAAACGGAGAATTACCTAACGATATTCCTTTGATTGGCGGGATCATCCAAGATATTTGTTTTAATAACGCTAATACCTACTTTAATATGTAATCAGTTCACAAATCGGGATAGGGGAAGGCCTCACTGCCCTCGCCCTCCCACACCACCATGCATACGGGTCGGATTTTTTCAGCATTGCGTTTAGGAGGGATTAATCTTGTTCTTAGCAAAATATTCGATGGGTATCGGAGACCGATTTGCTCATCAGGGAAAAGCGCAACTTTCAGCTTTTGTGAAAGCGAAAGAACAAGGGGTTAATGTGGTTCCTGTCTGGAACAAATCTCATCGTGAACATACAATAGTGGGTACAGACCCACATCAGGTCCGGCAAGAGGCAGATGCTGCCACACAAGACTTAGATTGGCAGGGGACTTATTTTGTCGATGCAGATCACATCAAACATCACAATGTGGATCTATTTCTGGATTCCTGTGACTTCTTCACCATCGACATTGCTGAATTGATTGGAGTGCAAGCATCCGGCGATGATATTGACACATTTGTCAATCGTTTTTCTCCATATATCGGAATATTGCCCCTTCCAGGAATTGAGTCCCCGATCTCTATATCCAAAGCGGATATAAAACAATTTGCAGAACAATACCTGGCGGCAATCAAGGAAGCAGGCAGAATTTACAGAACAATTACATCAAAAATTGGAGAACGGCGTTTTATAACAGAAGTGTCCTTGGACGAATGTGATCAACCGCAAACTCCCTCTGAGATGTTTTTAATTCTGGCTGCAATTGCCAATGAAAAAATACCGGCTCAAACCATTGCACCCCGATTTACCGGAGCGTTTTATAAGGGCATTGATTATGTTGGAAATCTGGAAAAGTTTTCCCAAGAATTCGAAGAAAACATGATGATTATCCGTTATGCCACAAATGAGTTCAGCTTACCGCAGAATCTTAAGTTGAGCATTCATTCCGGATCTGATAAATTCTCCATTTACGGCATTATGCGGAATCTTATGTACAAGTATGACATGGGAATTCACTTGAAAACCGCAGGAACAACCTGGCTGGAAGAGTTGATTGGCTTAGCTTTATCTGAAGGAGAAGGCTTGACTATTGCCAAAGACATATATGCAATTTCTCTTGACCGGCTTGATGAGTTGTGCGCGCCTTATGCCACAGTTGTTAAAATTGACAGGGCCAGTCTACCGGAAAAAGATGTTGTAAGAGATTGGACCGGGAAACTCTTTGCCGACGCTTTAAGGCATAATGCGGATTGTAGAGACTATAATTCAGATTTTCGGCAGCTGCTTCATGTAGGATATAAAATTGCTGCTGAAATGGGAGAGGGTTATCTTTCTGCTCTTCAAAAGAATGAAACTGTGATTGCAGTTCAAGTGGAAGAAAACATCTATCAGCGGCATATAAAAAAACTGTTTTTCCCAGCTCAGACGTAGAAAAATATTGACAAAAAGCAAGTTCCTGTCTGAACCACTAACTAAAGAGTGAGGTAAACGAATGAAATTATACAAAATCGTCCGAAATCCATGCCCTTAAATTTGTCCGCGCCCAAATAAGAAGCTAAAAATTTTACAAAATACTCTTGACAATATTATATTAACACAATATAAATAAAATAACGCAGAACCACAGTATATATATAAAGTATATATATTATGGTGTTA
>JAFDDL010000372.1 GCA_019310865.1 Deltaproteobacteria bacterium
CTTGGAGCGACTCAGATTGAGAGAAAACGGAGGAAGGCGCCTCGGTGTCGATCGTCGGCAGTATACCTATACATCGCATATACCTGAAAGAAGAAGCGGTTATGATCGCAGAGGCAATCGACATCGTCGTAAAATCCCCCGGGCCGGTTCCAGGCTCGCCAGCCCCTTTCTGCTTTTTTTCCTGTTTCCGTTTCTTTGATCCTTAGGGTTCGCTTTCCTGTGCGAGCCCTTAGCGGTCACGCATATCATACTTCGCAATCAAACGAGACAGGTAAGTTCTTTGAACATCCATGATCTTGGCTGCCTTGCTGCGGTTACCGCTGGTATATTCAAGGTTCAGGGCAATAAATTCTTTTTTAAAAACGTTCAAGGCTTCCTCCAAGGTCAACCCGACCTGCACACCAGGAAATTGGGATTTGGACGGTGAAATCAACAAATCATCCGGAGTCACTTCAACCCCATCGCCCATCACAACGGCTCGTTCCAGCGCGTTTTTCAGCTCTCTGACATTCCCCGGCCAATCGTATCCGGTCAGTTTTTCCATGGCCTGCTTGGAAACGGTTAAATCGGGGACCCCTCGCTCAAGGCGAAAGGTCTCAATGAAATGTTCAACCAGCAAGGAAATGTCCTCTTTTCGTTCTCTAAGCGCCGGCATTCTAATATGAACCACATTTAGACGATAATACAGATCTTCACGGAATCGACCTTCACTAACCTCTGTTTCGATATCTCGATTCGTCGCAGAGATCACCCGAACATCGACACTGATGGGGTTGTTGCCGCCAACTCGGTAAAACACCCCGTCCTGTAAGACGCGAAGCATCTTCGCCTGCATGCCGGGTATCATCTCTGCAATCTCATCGAGAAAAATCGTGCCGCCATCGGCCAGTTCAAATTTTCCGATTTTGCGATGAACAGCACCTGTGTCGGCGCCCTTTTCATGGCCGAACAGCTCATCCTCCAACAACGTTTCCGGCAATGCGGCACAATTCAGGGCAACTAGAAGGTGTTCATTGCGAGGGCTCGACTCGTGAATTAATCTGGCAAACAGTTCTTTGCCCGTGCCACTCTCGCCGGATATTAATGCGCTTGCCTTGGAATTGGCAACCTTCTTGGCATCGGCGATGGCTTGTTTGATCTTTTGACTTTCTCCGACGATCTGGTGCGAATGCTCCAGAACCGCCCGCAGCTCTTCATTTTCCTTTTTAACGCGAGCAATGGCTTCCGCATGATCGATTGCCGTGGCTGCTAGATCCGCATAAGCCTTCAGCAGTGATATATCCTCATTCTGAAGGGGCGTGCCATCGCTTTTGTCAATCACCTGCATCACGCCAATAACGGCGTCCTGCCCCTTCATTGGGACGCAAGCAATTGATTTTGTTGAGAAACCAATGCTATCGCTAATTTCTTTATACCATCGTGAATCGTTGGCCACATCCGGTATCAGCAGGGCCTCACCCGTTTCAGCAACTGTCCCTGCAATCCCCTGCCCCAGGTTGACCTCAAACGCTTTGACCTCATTTTTCTTGTCGCCCGTGGCAACCTTGAAATAAAGTTTTTTGGTCTTATGGTCCAGAAGCAGCAGGGAAGTGGCTTTGGCATTCATCACCTTTTTGGCGGTTTCAGTGATCAGTACCAGCAGGCGATCGAGGTCTTGGACGGATGAAACCCAATCCGAAATTTCTTTCAGCCTCTCAATAGATGTGCCCTCTGATTTCAGCACTTTTTCCATATCACTCCACTCTCAGATTGAGTCAAATAAATTGTCACCGCTTCGCTATCGGTATGTACGATGCTTCAGTGGAACCGGTGTAAATTTGCCTGGGTCGGCATAGTTTCCAGTTCGGATCATCCATACTCTCCTTCCATTGGGCAATCCATCCCGGCAATCGACCGATGGCAAACATGACCGTAAACATTTTGGTGGGAATGCCAATGGCTCTTAATAAGATACCGCTGTAAAAATCCACATTTGGATATAGATTGTTTTCCATAAAATAATCGTCAGTTAAAGCGATTTCTTCAAGTTCTAATGCAATGTCAAGAAGCGGGTCATCAATTTTCAGCTTTTTTAATACCGCATCACAGGTTTTTTTAATGACTTTGGCGCGTGGATCATAGGTTTTATAAACCCGGTGGCCAAAGCCCATCAAACGAAAGGCGTCATTTCGATCCTTGGCCCGCTCAACGATCTTTCTGACATCTTCACCGCCGTCTCGAATGCTTTCGAGCATTTCGATCACAGCCTGGTTAGCGCCGCCGTGCAACGGGCCCCACAGTGCAGCGATACCAGCCGAAATGGACGCATAGAAATTCACCCGGGCGCTACCCACCAGCCGAACCGCCGAGGTCGAACAGTTCTGCTCGTGATCCGCATGTAAGATCCAGAACACATTTAATGCCTTAACAAGATCATCATCCACCTGGTATGGATTTACCGGCGAGTCGAACATCATGTGCAGAAAATTGGCACAATAGGACAGATCATGGCGCGGATAGACCACCTTGTGACCCCGGGATATTTTATAGGACATTGCCGCTAGGGTTCGCACCTTGGATAAAAGGCGTGTTACGGTAATGTCGATCTCTTCCCCGGTATCTTGAAGTTGCGGATAAAAGCTGCGCAATGCATTGACCATGGAGGAAAGGATACCCATGGGGTGTGATAGCCTTGGAAAGTTCTGGTAAAATACTTGGATATCCTCATGTACCAGGGAGTGGTCGTTAAGCAGCACGGAAAAACGAGTCAATTCTTTTCGTTTGGGTAATTTACCATGAATCAACAGATAGGCGGTCTCCCGAAAGCTCGAAAGCTCAGCAAGTTTCTCCACTGGAATTCCCCGATACCGAAGGATCCCTTTCTCACCATCCATGAAGGTAATCTCGCTGGTGCAGGATCCGGTGTTTACATAGCCGTAATCGAGTGTAATCAAACCGGATGATTGCCGTAGCTTGGAGATGTCCACAGCTTTTTCCCCTTCGCTACCGACAATTACTGGTAATTTATAAGTCCTTCCTTCGTATGTCAGTTCTGCAAAATCGTTCATTTTTCTTCCCCTCTCAGCTGAATGCAACAGGCCGCTCTATTAAAACCCAACGATGCAAAATACGTGGCGCGCCGACTTGTCAAATCGTAGATATTCAGACCTGCGTTTCTCGGTTAAAACGCCTGCAGGCGGGATCAAGCTCCTAACTCAAAGACGGCCAACTATAACCGAAAAAGCCAAATGGGTCAAGGGCTATCAAATAAATCATAAATCCAGCTTGTTAAATAATGTTCATTCAGTCCTACCCACTACGTTTTCGAACAACAATGGTTGAAATGTGGTGGTATTTCCAAAATCTTGCACTATCCCCAAGCAATTTCAATGCCCAACATTGCACACAATCGGATTTTGGTGTATGAACCTGGGCT
Organism: Deltaproteobacteria bacterium; assembly: GCA_019310865.1. The sequence goes on from JAFDDL010000372.1 coordinate 3,416, forward strand.
ATAAAATCCACAAATCGGTTTTGGGGTAAAAAGAACATGCATTACGAAGGAAATATCATCCGACCGCCCAGCGAGGCCAACAGTGTTTTGCTCCAGGTAACTGTGGGATGTTCCCGAAATAAATGTACATTCTGCGGCACTTACACTGGGCAGCGATTCCGTATTAAATCCGATGAAATCATCTTTTCCGACATTGATTTCGCTTCAACCCATTGTCGCCGTCAGCGACGGGTGTTCCTGTGCGACGGAGATGCCCTGATTATACCTCAGAAGCGGCTGCTCAATATCCTCAAAGCAATTGAATCCACGCTTCCATGGGTGACACGGGTGGGACTTTATGCCAATGCCAAGAGCTTAAAAATGAAGTCATTGGAACAACTTAGAGAACTCAAGGCGCATGGCCTTGGCATTGCATACATGGGCCTTGAGACCGGGGATGATTCCACATTGAAGCGCATTAACAAGGGAACCACCGCCCGGCAATCAATCGAGATGGCCAAAAAGGCCAAAGCAGCCGGCATAAAATTATCGGTAACGGTTCTATTGGGAATTGCCGGTCTGGATCGCTCCCAAATTCATGCCAGGGAAACAGGACGGACGCTGACAGCCATGGACCCCAATTATATCGGCGCCCTGAGCCTGATGCTGATCCCCGGCACGCCACTGTGGGAGGCAGAAAAGAACGGTGAGTTCAGCCTGCTAAATCCGGAAGAAATGCTTTTAGAATTGGGCACCATGATTGCCCACACGAATCAGTCGAGTGGTCTTTTTCATGCCAATCATGCTTCCAACTATCTACCGATTCGGGCGCGGATGCCCAGGGACAAGGAGGCGACTTTAAAATTGATCGATGACGCCCTTTCTGGAAAAATTCCGTTAAAGCCCGATTATATGCGCGGGCTTTAGGAGTTTTCAATGCAAAACCCCTTGATTTTGCCCCGAAACAATTGTATCAAGCCATCACTATTTCGTCTGAAGCAAAATCCCACAAAAAGGAGAAACGACCCATGAACGCAGGCTTAACCGAGAGCCAACGCCGCTTTGAAGACCAGTGTATCAACACCATTCGGACGCTTTCCATCGACGCCATCCAGTCGGCCAATTCCGGACATCCGGGCGCCCCCATGGGGCTGGCCCCGGCCGCTTATACCTTATGGACACGCTTTTTAAAGCATAATCCACGAAATCCGGCTTGGGTCGATCGCGATCGGTTTA
>JAFDDL010000014.1 GCA_019310865.1 Deltaproteobacteria bacterium
TATTCGATTTGCATTATGACAAGACCAAGTCTTATGCCAAGTGGATATATAATCGAGAGAGAAAACTGGAACCGTCGGACCCCTCCCGGTGATTATTTGGTTGGGTCAAATCATTGGTTGCTATGTTGACTATTCAACACCTCTGTCAAAACGGTGTGCATCACCTCAACCAGGTATAATGGCAGGGATACAAACTTGTAGTTTACCGTCTGAATTCGTTGTTTTTGCCTGGTTCGGTGGCTTAAATCCTGAATACTTGGCTGATTTAAATCAAATCGGCAGGTTAATATGGATTTTTTATCTATGGTAAACTGCTGTAGAGATTTTATGCTGCCGCTTTTTCCTGCTTTGACTTCGATTGGTACAATTATCTTGCCGGCGGATGCGACAAAATCAACCTCTGCATTGCCGGTTTTTTTCTCCCTCAGCCAATAGAATAGGTCTGGTGGTTCCAGGCCCTCGTATCGATAGGCCAGATGTTGCGCAATAAACTGTTCAGCAAGTACCCCTTCATTCAACAGCGATCGATCGGCCAGTGTTGATATGTGTGCCCACTCCAATCCATTGAGATAATTTAATAGGCCGATGTCCAGGAAATAAAGTTTATAAAATTTCTCATTGATTCCGGATCTTATCGGTATGCCTGAACAATTGCTGTGGAAGGCGGGAATGAGCAATCTCGCCTTGGTCAACAAACCAATGGCCTGTTTGAGATCCTTGGCTCTGTCTTCACGTGAAATGTTGGTATATTTAACTTTTTCCCCAACTATCCACGCCATGGCATTGAATACGGTATGGATACGACCCAGGGTCGGTTCATGACTATATTTAGCAAAATCATCTCGATAGGTTTGAACGATGGATCTATGAATGTCTCTACTGTCTATCATACTACCACTTTCGCAGAATGCCAGGATGCTTTCGGGCATGCCGCCGATATACAGGTATTGTCGCTGCCTTTGCAGAAGTTTTTGATGCGCCGTTTGGGGCAGCTGTCGACCTAACTGATAGCCTTCTATGTAAGATAACAGTATGTCATCTTCCGCCGCCATCAAAAATTCCTTGAAGGTCATTGGCCCTAGATGAAGGTATTCCACACGGCCTACCGGCATGGAGAAGTCATGCTTTTCAAGCACAAATTCCAAAAGGGAACCAGCCGCTATGACCGGTAATTGTGGCATTTCTTCATGGAAATACCGTAATGCGGCAATGGCATCGGGTGTGCTTTGTATTTCGTCAAGGAACAGCAGCGTATTTTTCTGTCGCAGGCTTGTTCGGGTTAGTAATTCCAGCTCAGGGATGATAATGTCAAGGTCATTGGTCCCGAAAATAGCATTTAGATTGCCATGTTTTTCAAGGTTGATCTCTGCCAGCTTCAGTCCTTGCGATTGAGCAAAGTTTTGTACCAGCGTGGACTTGCCGACTTGCCTGGCGCCGCGAATAACCAGCGGTTTTCTTCGCGTTTTTCCCAACCAACGAATTAATTGGTTTTCACTAAATCGTTTCATATGGTCACCTATGAATGTATTTTTAGCACAATATGCCTAAATACACCCATAATTTGTCATTGGTCAAGACATAATTGGGGTGTGTTAAAGATTCCGGCCATTGACGAACATCGCGTCTGAATTTGTGAGAAACCGGACGTGGGGGTCGGAACAAGCTGGATGCCTTATAATCAAGGAATTAGATCTAAAACCCCCCTTATTTCCAGGCTTAAGTTGATGTTTTGGCGTCAAAAAGAGCGCTTTAAGCAACACATATTCATAGTAGAGGCCTTCGTGGAGCTGAATCGGGGAATAAACATCAATATTTTGATAAAAACTACGCTTCCATCAAAATATTGAGCATGTTTTTGACCCCACCGTTTTGCCAAACCCCGTTAACAATCTGATATATTAAGCATATTTATTCCACTACTTCGTGTCATGTTATTTGCTTCATCAATGAGGCAAATTACAATACTGATATTTTATGCAATGACGTGGTCATCTTAGCGGAGGATCCGAACAGATAAAATTTTAAAATCCTTGGTTGGAATTACCTTGACGCTGATCCGCGAACTCGGAAGAAGGGGCGGCGATAAAGGATATTCAGAGGCTAAGCAGCTTCCTGATGAGCATTAAATAGGGATGGTCACGGAACACTGGAGACTGAAACAATGGAATTTACATTCGATGAAAAAGCAGAGCGGTTGAGAAAAGAGATCCGCAGGTTTGTAAAAGATGAATTGCCGCCGGACCACATCGGCCTGCTGTTTGCCGATGAAGCCTTTGATGATCATTGGCAGTTGAGCTTGGAGACGGCCAAAAAACTGGCGAAAAAAGGCTGGCTGACCATTTCCTGGCCCAAGGAATACGGCGGTATGGGCGCCACTTTCTGGGAGCAGGCCGTGTTCAAGGAAGAGGAGGGCTACTGGGGAATCCCCGGATGCGGGATGGGGATTGGCGGCACCACCTGGGTGGGCCCTACCCTCATGTTGGTCGGTACCGAAAAACAAAAAAAGAAATTCCTGCCGCCAATTGCCGCCGGGGATCCGGATGGGGTCTGGTGCACTGGATACAGCGAACCGAATGCCGGAAGCGACCTGGCCGGCCTCCAAACCCGTGCCGAGCGACACGGGGACGAATATGTCATCAACGGCCAAAAGGTGTGGACCAGCGCAGCGCATCGGGCGCGTTGGATCTGGATCGCCTGCCGGACAAATCCGAGAGCGGAAAAAAAACACCAGGGCCTCAGTATCATCCTGGTGGACATGAAAAGCCCGGGCGTATCCGTCACACCGATCCCCAATATTGTGGGACACCATGTGTTTAACGAGGTGTTTTTCAATGATGTCCGGGTACCGGCCGAAAACCGGGTCGGTGAAGAAAACAAGGGATGGTCGGTTCTTATGACCGCCTTGGCCTTTGAGCGAAACTTCGGTCTTGTATTCGGTGGAACCCTGCAGCGGATATTGGATGAGCTCGTGGTGTATGCCCGATCGGAAGGGCTGATGGCAAGAGAATCGATTCGCCGGCGGTTGGCGGAGCTGGCCATGGATGTTCGCGGTGTTCGATTGGGGGGCTATCAAACGGCATATCTTCAGAGCCTTGGACAAGATGTTATCTGGGAGCCCTCCCGGGATAAAGTCGAATCCATTCGGATTTCGGAGAAAATCAGCCGCTTTGGTATGGAAATGATGGGCCCCCAAGCCCAGGTTTCCCCGGGGCATGAAACGGGGCCCCATCAGCGAATATTGTCAGCTTTAAAGTTCATGTACTGGAACACGCCGGGCATGCGATCAGCCGGCGGCACCACTGAAACCATGCGCAATATTATCGCCCAGTTCGGGCTGCAGGTGCAGAAGACGTATTAGACCGGGGATTTTTTGACTAAACTTTTTGAGGTGAAAAATGGATTTTGAATTGACCATGGATCAAAAGATGATCCGGCAACTCGCGGTAGAATTTTTTGAAAAGGAATATCCCATGGAGAAAACCCGGGCGCTCATGGCCGACCCAGCGGGTTACGATCCAAAGCTTTGGGAAAAGATGGTGCAACTGGGACATATGGGGCTGATCATTCCAGAGGTTTACGGCGGCAGCGAAGGCGACCTGCTGGAATTGGCCCTGTTCGTGGAGGAGATGGGAAAACAAATTGTCCCGTCTCCGTTTTTTACGACGGTGTGCCAATGCGTGCCTGCCCTCCTGGCCTACGGCACCGAGGAACAAAAGAAAGCCCGACTGCCTAAAATTGCGACCCGGGGTGAAATTTGGAGCCTGGCCTTAAATGAGCAGCGAGGGGACTTTTCGCCTCAGGATGTCCGGCTCAGCGCCACCGCGAATGGGGAGGGTTTTGTTCTCAACGGCACCAAATTGTTTGTGCCCTATGCCGGTGCGGCCGACCACCTGCTGGTGGCGGCACGAATGGACCCGAAGGGATCTTGCCAGGACGGCATCACGGTTTTTATGGTCAAGGCCGACGCCCCCGGTATCCATATCAGTGAAATCCCCACCCCGGCTCCCGGCGTCAAATGCGAAGTTCGGTTCGATAATGCGGTCGTTTCCAGGCAAGAGATCCTGGGAGCGGAAAACGCGGGTTGGCAAATCGTCGAGCATATTCTCCAATACGGAGGGCTTTTAAAGGCCGCGGAAATGTCCGGCGGCCTGCAGGTCGCCTTGGATCTGGCGTTGAAATACGCCAAGCAACGGGTTCAGTTCGACAAACCCATCATCTCCTTCCAGGTGATTCAGCATGATCTTGTCAAGATGTTGATCGAAGTCGACAATCTGAAGCATCTGGTTTACGAGGCCGCCTGGAATATCAGTATCGATAAGCCGTCACGGCTACTCAACTCCATGGCTAAGGCCAAGGCCAACGACATCTATCATCGGATCTGTTTTGACGCCATCGGTATTCACGGAGCCATCGGCTGGACCGAGGAAATGGATGTGAGCCTCTACCTCCTGCGCTCAAAGGATCTGGAAAACGATTGTGGGGGGAGCGATTTCCACATGGAACAGGTGGCCCGGGAACTGGAACGTCGCGATCCGGATTTTCTAGCGATATAGACCTCCGGGAGAGGGGCAGCCCAGGCCACTTTATCTGTGTACGGTGCCCGAATGTATTACTCTTCGTGTTCATGTATTACAAGATAGGAAAATGAAGCTCCCTGCCGCAAGCGGACGGGAGGTTGTTCTGGAGCGGAGCCGGGCAAGCTGGATGCCTTATAATCAAGGAGTTAGATGGATCGGCGACTTTCCCGCCGGCCATGCCAAGGATAGGAATAGGGTCACCGATTGACCTTTCTTGATCAAACCATTAATGCGTTCAATCATATGCCTGTGGTAAAATTTTTCGCAAGCCTTGATCTCAACCAGATAAGCGCAGACAATTTGCCTATTTATGGATGGACATTAACTAATTGAAATTATGTGGTAAATTCCTTAATAACGATTTTCTGATGTGATCATTCCGAAGGACAATAATTTTTGTGGACACAAAGTCTATTTATTGTTAGAATTTATGACTACTTGGTAAAAACTTTAGCTTATACGTCATCATAAAGTCTATATGTAAATGGTATTTCTGTATACTTGGGTGGATTATGAATAAATTGGATGCTCTTAATGTTTTTCGTCATTGGGATACGAAAGGCCGGCATGTGTTCACCAAGCAGCAGCTGGCTAAGTTATTTCCCGCGGATAGTCCCAAGACATTCACTGAAGGATTAAGCCGGCTAGTAAAAGCCGGTCTGCTTGTGCGTGCCTGTCGGGGAGTATATGTTAATCCTCATGCACAATCTTTTGATAGCTATGTTGTGGAACGAATTGCAAAGGCATTGCGACGGGGTGAGTACAACTATGTGAGTTTGGAGTCCATGTTGTCGGAATATGGAGAAATCTCTCAGATTCCGATCGATCGGCTTACCGTGATGACCACCGGGCGTAAGGGAAGTTATAAAACACCCTATGGGGTGATTGAGTTTACCCACACCAAAAGACCGCTATCCGACATCATCAGCCACATTGAACGAGCTGAGAAGCGGCCCCTTCGGATTGCAAAGAGAGAAGCGGCCTGGCGAGACCTTAAACGTGTCGGACGAAATATTCAAATGGTCAAGAAAGAGGGGAATCCTGGTGAATAGCAAAGAAAACTTTCATGCCCTGGTTGAGCGAGCCATGCAAGCGGGAGGCCGCTACCACATGAGACCTGTGATTGAAAAAGAGCTGCTTCACTACGACATCTTATTTGCCTTGGATAAAGAAGGGTTGTTGGATCAGCTGACTTTTCAGGGGGGGACATCCCTCAGATTGTGCTATGGTTCACAACGCTTCAGCGAGGATCTTGATTTTGTGGGTGGTCTCGATTTTGCTACTGAAAAATTGCTGGAAATGAAATCCAGTGTCGAACATTACATCGGAAAGCGGTATGGGGTTGAGGTGTATGTAAAAGAGCCAAAAGAAACGGCTCAGGACCATGAAAGCCGGGAGCTTAACGTTGATAGGTGGCAGATCAGAGTTGCCACTTCACCCGATCGGCGTGATTTGCCAAAGAAAATGATCAAAATTGAAGTGGTTAACGTGCCTGCATACACACGGGAACCGCTTCCGCTGAGGCACAACTACGATTTTTTGCCGGATGGATACAGCGACACGCTGATTTTTGTTGAGTCGCTTGATGAAATTATGGCGGACAAGTTGATTTCTCTCGTTGATTGTCGCGCCTATGTTCGTCATAAGGATATTTGGGATTTGCGATGGTTGAGGCAACAGGGTGCAATGGTTAATCCCGGCCATATTTCAAAAAAGCTTAATGACTATAACGTCATTGACTATAAAGTCAAAGTTGATGAGATGATCGAACGGTTACCTGGCATTATTAACGGAAAGGATTTTAGGGATCAGATGTTGCGATTTATTCCAATCGATGTCCAGGAAAGAACACTTTTAAAAAAGAAGTTTCTAATTTTTCTAGAAAATGAGACTATTCAGCTCTTGAAGGAAACCGGGAAACTAATTGCCGAATAAGTGTAGATGGTCTTTTGCACCAAGCCATAAACAGGGTCACAGGTAAGACCCAGGTGATGCTCCAACCCCATTTCGGCGGCGTATTCGATCTGAAAGATGCTTCCACCACTCAGTTGCGTTAATACGGCGGAGGCCATGGCACAGGCGGTGCCGATTTCGCCCTGGCATCCAACTTCGGCCCCGGAGATTGAGGCATTTTTTTTAACCAAATTGCCCACTATTCCGGCGGTGGCCAGCGCACGCAAAATCTTGTTTTCAGAAGTTTTGTGGTTTTTATGGTGATAGTATAATACCGAGGGCATCACACCACAAGCGCCGCATGTCGGGGCGGTTACGATTTTTCCGCCGCCGGCATTTTCTTCCGATGCAGCCAGCGCGTAAGTGTAAAGCATAGAGCGTTTTCTAATGCTGTCTTTGAAGTTTTTTGCTTTCAGGAACAGCCCCGCCGCTTTCCTTGGCAATTTGAGTTTGCCCGGCAGAGTACCTTCCGTATCTAATCCCCGCAGGACGGATGCTTTCATTGTGCTCCACACCGCTACCAGGTAATCCCAGATTTCAGGGCCTTCATATTTATCAACATATTCCCAAATGTGTTTGCCGTTATTGTAACACCAGTCCAGAATCTTTTCCATGGAGGATAAGGGATAAATCTGCGTATCTTCCAGGAGGGTATGGTCGTCGATGATGGTTCCGCCACCAACACTATAGGCCACCCATTCATCAACCATTTTATTGTCGATGCTAACTGCTTCAAATTTCATGGCATTCGAATGGCGAGATAAAAATTCATCCGATTTTCCAATTAATTCAAGCTGTTTACCAGTAAAGGCTTCCTCAATAGTTTTATAGGTAAGATGCCCCAGGCCCGTAGCGGCCAGACTCCCATAGAGCGTTACCTTATAACCGGCTGCGTCAGGAACTTTTTCTAAAAATTGTTTCGCAGCCCTTCGCGGTCCCATGGTGTGGCTGCTAGAGGGGCCATGCCCTATCTTATATATCTCTTTTATGGATTCCATGGCTTATATAGAGCCTGTATTAAAAAGACCTGCAGGATCAATCTCTTTTTGTGATGACGATTCGGCCGTCGGTCGTGACGTCGGAGGTGACGGGTATTAGCTTTTCAAGTGCGGGGATGAAATGTTTCCCGGAATTTACGTCGAAATTTATTGTAATTTCAATATCTTCAAGGCTCTCATCACCGATTGATATCTTCTGGGTAAGGTATCGGTTAATCTCATCAATAATCTCATTCAGCGGCGCTTTCTTAAAAAGCAATCTTCCGCTCCGCCATCCATTGACGCGATTGAGTTCGATCGACGTTACTTTATGCACCTGTTCTTCTACAGAGATGGTTATCTCCTCTCCGGATACAATTATTTCTTGAAAGGGTAGAGTCGTTTGAGACGATTCGCCGATCTTTTTCTCTTGAGCCGGATCGCGTGCTGTTATCCTGTCCTGGGATTCGTGTTTTTTATGTTTCTCATGCAAGGTTGGATTTTGACTCACCAGAACGCTTCCATCTAAAACCGCAACCGTGATTCGATTACGGTTATTATTATAAACACTGAATTCAGTTCCCAAAGCGCGAACGACCGTTTGAGCCGTTTCAACAACGAAGGGTCGGTGCAAGTCCCGCGTTACTGCGAAAAATGCCCGCCCCCTGGCCAGCTTAACCTGTCGCGATTTTTCAGTGAACTGGACTGACATCAATGTATCCGTGTCAAGCTGAATCTGTGAGGCGTCGTCAAGCTGAACCATTTTTTGCTCGCCGATACCGGTCTGGAATCGTTTTGAAACAGGCTTTTGGGATTGGTTCATCCATATTCCCACCGTAAGAACCAGGGCGATTGCAGCAATCGCAACGGGTTTTAATACGAGCACGCGCGGGCGCAGCTTTTCATACCATAGACCGATGGCATTCGTCCGCCGCTTAGGGGGCTGATCTTCAAGGTCGTTGATAATCAATGGATGATCGTGCAGAACATCCGCACATTCCCAGATTGTGTTCATCAGTTCTAATTGCGCCTTATGATTCGGATCTTTTTCCAGCCAAGCCTGAAATTTCGCTTGTTTTCTGGGTGTCATGGCATTGGACTTTTTTTCCATATACCAACGCCTGGCCTCAAGAGCTGTAATGTCTTTGGGGTTCCTTTTATTGAATTTATATCCTATTAACATAGGTACACTTCCGCTTTTTTATGTAATCGTTTTAAAACATAAGAAATATGCTTTCTAACCATACTTCTTGATATACCCATTTCACGTGCAATCTCATTGTAGGTGAGGCCTTTAAATCGGTGAAGCGAAAAAGCCCGCCTGCATTTTGGGTTTAGGGATTCTATTACTTGGCTAAAGCCGGCTGCCCCCTCTTTTGATCTTAATATTTGTTCAGGGGATGCCGGGGGTGATGCCAGTTCAATATCATCTAACGGTATATGTTTATCCTGCTTACGCACACTCTCCCGGCGATACCGGTCTTTCATAATATTGGCGGCGATTGTGCATAATAACTCCAAAGAGGGTTTTAACGTATCGAGCTTAGGATTCTGAATGAGTCGCAAATAGACATCCTGGACGATATCATTGGTATCCTCTTTTCGAGACAGACGGTTTCGCACATAATTTTGTAGTCCCGTATTATATTTCGTATAAATTTCAACGATGATGCGATTAACCTCCTGCACCGACAAGCGAGAATGGTTATAATCATTAGATTGCGCTTTTTCTTGGGCCACCTTCAATATTTCATCCTCAACATTAGGGCCATTGGCCAATCGGGGATTTTTTTTCTTTTTCGTCATTATGACCTGACTATCTATATATAGAACGCAAAAAAAATGAAGTAGGACACCAAAAAATGTAAACTATCTTAAAATATATACCATTCGCTTACATATAAATCAAAATGAATCGTTCATCACCCGGACCATTGTTTTTTTCAAATAATCGCGTTTTTCCTTTTATAAAAAAAATGGTGACCTACTTGTAATAAATTGCGTTACAAGGGTAGAGGGATAAAATCCAAATCACATTGAATAATGGGTTGAAATAAGGGGGCATGTTTCCGCGTGTCCTCTTGCTTATCAAGGATCTTTCGGTATTAAATTATGCGAACAAAAGCGCATATGGGATGTAAGTAGATCATGAACCATATCAAAAACAACCGGCTTGACTCATATCGCATCGTGGCCTTTGCGGCGCCTTCGTTCGCCACCGCTCTTATCTACGGACCGATGGCGGGGATCCTGCCGGCGCTGATCGTAAAGCATTTCGGCGTGGAAATGGCGGCCATGAGCAGCCTTTTGCTGCTAACCCGTTTCTTTGACGGGATGACCGATCCTGTCGTCGGTGTGTTATCGGATCGGACCCATACCGCCATCGGAAGGCGCAAGCCATGGATTATTGCCGGGTTTGTGGTCATGATGATCGCCGTCTACCGGATATTTATGCCGCCTTCAAGTGCCGGCGCCGTCTATTTTCTGATCTGGTTGACGATTATTGCACTCGGATGGACGATGACGGAAGTGCCTTATGCCGCCTGGATATCCGAAATAACCCGGGACTATATCGAACGGACACGGATCCAGACTTTCCGGCAGTCTGCCAGTTTAACGGGAGCGATATTATTCGCTGTTGCCCCCTTGCTGCCGATATTCTCCTCAAATGAGATGACCCCCGAGGTTCTCGAATTTCTTGGAAAAGTCATTCTCTTTGTGATTCCGCCGGCCGTGTGCGCCTCTTTGATGCTGAACCGGGAAGGCAAGCGCGTAGCGGTTCGGGAGGCTCTGTCAATAAGGGATCTGGTGGCTTCGTTGAAAGCAAATCGACCCTTTCGGTTGTTTATTGCCTTTAATGTATGTTTTGGGTTTGCCGTCGGAATGCTCTGGACCCTGTCTTTCCCAGCCCTGGATGCGTACCTGATGATCGGCGATAAAGTTTCTTATATCATGATTTCCTCGACGCTCGCTGCTTTCTGTTCCCTGCCGATATGGCTGAAAATCATTTCACGGATCGGCAAACATCGGGCTTTGACAGTGTCCGGATTCTTGGCGATTGTCATAACCTTCACGTTTCCTCTGATAACGCCCGGCCCAGGATCGTTCATCCCATATATGCTCATGATCATTGGTGTACAGATATGCTTTGGGGCATATTTGGTTGCACCGTTGCCGATTCTTGCGGATATTATCGACTATGACATTCTCAAGACCGGAACGAACCGGGCGGCGCAGTATAGCGCCATGCTGACATTGCTTATCAAATGCAACCAAGCTGTTTCGGGCGCCTTTGCGTATTTTCTGTTAAGCCAATTCGGGTTCGATATTGCAAGCACAACGCATTCCCCAGAGGCCCTCGCCGGATTCCGCGCCACTTATGTTTATATACCCATGAGCTTTGCCATCATCGGTACGATTCTGACCTGGTTTTTCCCCATTGATGAAAGGAGACAAAAAATCATCCGTACCCGGATCGAAAAGCGGGCGGAAAGAAGGGCGAGAATACAGCCCAACATCCAATGAAGGGAGGCGATGTATGCGAGGCATCAATTTGGCCACTTACCTGGAACAGGCAACCATGGCCCATCCGAATAAAACGGCACTGGTTTTTGACGACAGGGCGTGGACATTCTCACAAATCAATGAAAGAGCCAATGCGGTGGCAAACGGGCTCTTGAGTCTCGGGGTGCAAAAGGGAGACCGGATTACCCTGTTTTTGCCCAACTGTACCGAGTTTTTCTTCTGGTATTTCGGGATCATGAAAATGGGGGGCATTGTCAACCCACTGAACGTGATGCTTAAGGAGCGGGAGCTTGAATACCTGATCGGAGACTGCACGCCCAGGGTCATCGTGACCACCCGGGAACTGACCGCTGAACCGGTGAACATTTTTGGTCGGAATGACTGTAGTGTCGAAAAAATGGTGATCGTCGGCGGCGATGCCGGAGAGAATATTCTCGCATTTGAACCCTGGATCGGAAAGCAGGACACGGATTTTGATGCCGTACCGGTTACAAAAGATGACCTGGCTGCCATTCTCTATACGTCCGGGACCACCGGGCGTCCCAAAGGGGTCATGCTGACGCACACCAACCTGTGGATTAACGCGCGTCATTGCGCCGATTGGGCCGAGACCACCCATCAGGATATAACGGTCTCAGCGCTGCCGCTGTTTCACGCCTATGCACTGATCCATGTGCTGGCCGAAATATGGATGGAAGGTGGAACCGTGGTCTGGATCAGTCGATTTGACGCCGCCGCGTGTCTCGAGGCCATGGCCAAGTACAAGGCCACCGCGTTTCATGGGGTGGCCACCATGTACTATGCGCTCATCCATCATCCCCAGTTAGATGAATACGCCCGGGAAATCGACCTGCGATATGCCGTGACCGGTGCGGCGGTGACACCGGAACCTATCTTAAAGGCCTGGAACGAAAAGTTCACCCCCTTATGTGAAGTCTATGGAATCACCGAGGCCGGACCGGTGGTGTTCATGAATCCGTTGCCGGACCGAGGCATTCAAAAGGCCAACTCATGTGGTGTACCGCTTGCCAGTGAAATCGAAGTGATGGCCGTGGATGAAAAGGATAAGCCTGTCAAACCCGGGGAGATCGGCGAGCTGGTTGTCAGGGGGCCCAATGTGATGAAAGGTTACTGGGGCAAGCCCGACGAAACAGCCGGAACCCTTGCAAACGGATGGCTGCACACGGGAGACATGGTTTACTTTGACGCAGATGGGTACTGTTTCGTGAAAGATCGCAAAAAAGATATGATCATCACCGGGGGATTTAATATCTATCCCAAAGAGGTCGAAGATCTTCTTTACACCCATCCTGCAGTCGGTGAAGTCCAGGTGGTGGGAATTGCCGATCCGGTAAAAGGGGAAATAGCGCTTGCCTGTATCGCCCTGAAACCAGGAAAGACAGCCAGCGAGGCCGAGCTCATCACCTTTTGCAGAGAAAATGCCGCTGTCTACAAGGCCCCGAAACAGGTTGTGTTTTTTGACGAACTTCCGAAAACCGCCACCGGGAAGCTGGAAAAAGTATCCCTGAGAAAGCTCAAGCTCAGATGATGCTTTTACGGGATTAAAGCCGTTCGCTCCAAGGGCATAATCAGACAGTTCGGCCCAGCGAAACCTTTCGCAAATTCTGATATGTCCAGCAGATTTAGTGTGACCGCTTCATTTTTTAGGCGGTTTATGACACCCAAGTTTTTCTTATCAACAACCAATTCTCCGTCCCCAAGGCAAATGATGTTTGCGCTCGTCATGTCATTATAGTCAACAGTAATCGTTTTAAAGTCCTTCAACAAAGTATGCGGGACGATGTTGCCGCAAACGAGAAGTTGTTCTGTACTCACTGGCATTAAGACTTTATCAAGGTGCAGAATAGTATCCGGCAACGGGATGGTGACAACTGCATTATATCCCATATTTACTAAATCTTTGGTTAGTTGTCGAATTCCCTCTTTATTGGTACGCTTCGAAAGGCCGACAAAAGCGACATGGTTCCACAAGACCACATCGCCGCCATCCACTGAGCCGGGAGGATTTATTTGACTAACACGGGGTTCTCCCAGTCGGTCAAGTACAGCAGACATCCATTTTCCTTCTGCTTCACGGGTAGTGATACCAGGGCGGACTTCGATATAACCTTCTGGAGTACAAATTGCTGTATCCCGGGTAAAAACGGAATTTGGATGCCCTACAAGTTCCGGCACATCAATCACCTCAACGCCGAAGTCTGTTAGCACCGTTTTAAGTTGATTATGCTGCACTATTGCTTTTTCCCTTATTGCAACTTCAAGGATATTGTGCTCTTTTAGATTTGAGGCCTTGCAGTACTCTTCATGTGGCGTACAAACGATCACTCTGCGTAACCGATCGGCTTCACTTTTCAACATTTGTTCACTCCTTAAAATTTTCTTTCAGTTTGTTATTGTTATTTCTGCACATAACTACATTCTGGGCATCCCCAATATTTGGGCTATTAGCCAATCGGGGATTTTTTTCTTTGACGTCATGATGACCTGACTATCTATTGTGTAGAACGCAAAAAAAATGGAGTAGGACACTAAAAAATGTAATCTATCTTGAAAGATATACCATTCGCTTATATATAAATCAAAATGAATCGTTCATTTCCCGGACCATTGTCTTTTTCAAATAATCGCGTTTTTCTTTTTTTTTAAAAAAAAGGTGACCTACTTAAAATAAATTGCGTTACATAGGTAGAGGGATATAATTCAAAACAATAAAACCAATAAAAAAAAGGAGAGAATTATGAGCGTGAATTCCAACGATCGAAAGACCTGGCGTGCACCGAATTATCTTGCGGTGATTATTGTCCTTTTCTTAACCATGACGGGTTTTTCAACACATGTGCTTGCCAAAGGCAATCAAGTTTTTATTAACATCCCATCAGCAACTGCGGAAAAAACACTTGACGAGTTTGCACAACAAACGAAATTCAGTTTTATCTATTCACCGGCAGATGTCGAAAATGTTTACACCCAGGCGGTGTCCGGGAATTATGCACCGGTTGACGCCTTGCAGATCATGCTGGACGGTACCGGGCTGGTTACCGAACAAGTCAGTGAAAATACAATAACAATAAGAAAAAACGTTGCAGAGACGGTGCTGGACGCCCAGGAGTCGGTTAATGCCGAACTTGCGGAAAATCAGGCGGAATCTGTCCGGAGCGATGAACAGGCAGAGTCCTCACCAAGTGAATCCTACGACGATTATATGTTAGAGGATACGGTGATCACCGCCACCAAGACCGGCGCGACCAAACTCCAGGAAACGCCCCTTTCGATTTCGTCCCTGGATGATGAACTGATTAAGCGTCGAAAAGTGTATACGCTGTCCGAACTCTCTCAATATGTGCCCAATACCGACATTCGCTCGGACGGTGTCTATTCAAGGACTTATATCCGAGGGGTTGGAAACAATTTCCCAATGGTTGGGACCGAATCGGGCGTTGCGGTTTATCTGGACGGCGTCTATCTGGAGAGGGGGCTGGGAGGCGGCAACTCGTTCTTTGATCTTGAGCGGGTCGAGGTTCTGCGGGGCCCGCAGGGGACATTATACGGTCGAAATGCGACAGGCGGCGCGGTCAATATCATCACCAAGAAACCGGCTGATGAATTGGAAATAACGGCGGGGATTGAAATCGGCAGTTTTGATTTTCGCCGCTTTGACGCCTCGTTGAGTGGCCCAATTATCGGTAACAATGTTAAAGGGCGAATCACAATTTCAGATAGCAATAGCGATAGCCCTTTTAAGAACCTGACAACAGGTGGATATCTGGGAGATTCAGAATATACCGCCCTCCGCGGCAGCCTGGAAATCATTCCAGCTGACTGGCTTGATATTGTGTTGCGTGCCAGCTACTATAACTTTGATGGTGGCGGAAATGCTGTAAAAAGCCTGGGCGGCGGGTGGTATCAACCGGGCTATGTGCCACCACCCGGTTTGCGGAATTTTGAGCACAACGCGGACGAGAAGCGCTCGGTGGAAGATCGCCTCTTTTCGGGGCATATCACCATTCGGCTGCCCCGTGATTTCACCCTTCGGTCCATCACAACGTATGATGACCGTAATTTTGATATGCTTTATGACCTTGACCGATCGCCTGTGCACAATGATATCGATTACCGTGACCATGAGATGTCGACCATTTCGCAAGAGATTCAAGTCGACGGGCGTCTGGGAAAATTCAATATTGTTTCCGGGGTGTATTACTATCGATATTCGGAAGATTTTTTCCAGCACTATAGTTACGGTATCCTAGGTCCGGGTCTTGACAACCTTTGGCTTGAAGTTCCCGTCAAATTTAAAACAACTGCTTATGCGGCATATGGAAACGTCGAGTATCCGCTAACGGACAGGCTTGGCGTTTCTGCGGGGTTAAGATACAGCTATGAAGAAAAGAACCCTAGCGGGTCATTAGATACCTACATGACAGATGTCTTCGGTTGGTTTGGGCCGGCCGGGGCGGCGGTTCAGGTCGGAGATATATATCGCAACGAGGAGAAGGATTGGTCGGCATGGACCCCGAAATTCGGGATCGACTACAAATTAAACGATGACATGATGATCTTTGCTACGGCTGCCAGAGGCTTTCGCAGCGGTGTATTCTGGTACCCGAATCTGCTCACACCCCTGGATGTGGGCGTGGAGGTCGATCCGGAGTATGTATGGAATTATGAGGTTGGCTTTAAGTCGGACTGGTTCGACAAACGGCTGAGAGCCAATATAGCGGTTTTTTATGCTAAATACACGGACATGCAGGTTTCGACCACGTTGGCAGGCTGGTCGGTATATCAAAATGCAGCCGAGTCCACCATGAAAGGGATTGAACTTGAGTTGATGGCCAGGCCGATCCCCGGCTTGACCCTCAATTACACTGGGTCTTATTTTGATGGTACCTACGATGAATTTGGTCTTGAAGATGCTTCCGGTAACCAGATGATGAGAGCCCCGAAATGGGCATTCTCTATGGGAGCGCAATACACCATTCCGCTGCAGGAATACGGATTTCTGACGTTACGCGGCGATCTGAATTGGAGAGACCGCATTTATTGGACTCATCTCGAGGATATAAATCAATCACTGGAAGAGACGACCTATATAAACGGATTGATTCAATTTGAAACAGCAGGTGGCCGGTGGTCTATAGAAGCCTGGGGAAAAAATTTGGCGGATGAGGATTACATTTCTACGGTAACTGTAACGGATGGAACCCCCTCGATCGAGCCCAATGAAAACAGATCATTCGGTGCAAGACTGGTGTTTAAATATTAGTTCACCTCACATAGAATAATGGGTTGAAAAAAGGGGGCATGCTTCCGCGTGCCCCCTCGCTTATCAAGGATCTTTCGGTTTTAAAATATGAGAACAAAAGCGCATATGGAATGTAAGTAGAACATGAACCATACAAATAACAACCGGCTTGACTCATATCGCATCGTGGCCTCTGCGGCGCCTTCGTTTGCCACCGCTCTTATCTACGGGCCGATGGCGGGAATTTTACCGGCGCTGATCGTAAAGCATTTCGGCGTGGAAATGGCGACCATGAGCAGCCTTCTGCTGCTAACCTGTTTCTTTGACGGGTTATGTTTATATCCCCATGAGCTTTGCCATCATCGGTACGATTCTGACCTGGTTTTTTCCCATTGATGAAAGGCGACAAAAAATCATCCGTGCCCGGATCGAAAAGCGGGCGGAAAGAAGGACGAGAATACAACCAAAAGCAAAACACGGATAGAGATGACTCATAAGGAGAATACGATGACAGAAAAGAAACCGTTGTGGCAGTGGAGTGCTTCGGATCTGGCCGCCTCGATTCGCAGGGGCGACATCCGTTGTGAGGATGCCGTTGTATCCTGTATCGATCGGATGAAGGCGGTCAATCCGGACGTGAATGCCGTGGTTGTCGATATGTCCGATCAGGCGCTGCACCAGGCCCGGGAAGCCGACCTGGCGGTGAAAAACGGCGATCGACTGGGCCCGCTTCATGGGGTG
>JAFDDL010000373.1 GCA_019310865.1 Deltaproteobacteria bacterium
GGAACAGTGGCAAACCTGTTCGGCTTCTGGGCTACCATTGGCGGCGGGCTGGCCGGTGGCCTGCTGATGCTGCGCCTGGGTATTCACCAAAGCCTATGGATATTCGGGCTCCTCCAGGCCCTATCCACCGGATGCTTTGCCCTGCTGGCCAGTATTGGTGCGAATGTTTCCGCCCTTGCCGGCATCATTGCATTTGAAAATGTCAGCAGCGGCATGGGCACGGCCGCCTATGCCGCGTTTCTGGCGAGCATCACCCACAAGCGCTATACCGCCACCCAGTATGCGCTGTTGAGCAGTTTGATGGGAATTCCCCGTGTGGTCATGTCTTCCCTAACCGGGTACATGGCGACCCAAGTGGGATGGGTGCCCTTTTTTCTGTTTTGTATGGGGATCGCCATACCGGGTCTTATATTATTAAAGACCTTGAACGCGAGTCAGGTAACCGTTAACGGTGTTGACGCCAATGCCGTGTAAAATTGACAACCGGAGCTGGACGTGATCCCGAAAGATACGACCCCCGGCTGGGCGACCCCCGGCTGGGAAGGCATTATTGCAGCCCTGGCCTCATTCTATCACGATGTGGACCAGTTGGCATATCGCCTCGGCGCCATTCATGCTGATCGGCTTCAATGCCGATGCGGATGTCATGATTGCTGTGTGGACGCCGTCACCGTTTTTACAGTGGAGGCGCGCCACATTCAAAAATGGTATGATAAACTATTGAAAGACGAGATTGCCCATCCAAGCGGTGCCTGTGCCTTTTTGGATGCGGCCGGCGCCTGCCGAATCTATCCACACCGGCCTTATGTCTGCCGGACCCAGGGGCTTCCCCTTCGGTGGCTGGCAGAGCAGCATGCTGGTGAACGGGTGGAGATGCGCGATATCTGCCCCTTAAACGAAACCGGGCCGCCCGTAGAATCACTTGACCCTGATTCCTGTTGGACCATTGGCCCCTTTGAGCAGCGCCTTGCAGACCTTCAGCGCACCCAATGCGGGAATCTGGACCGGGTGCCCCTGAGAAAACTGTTTTTACCCTAATTCGGCGCTTTTGCTGTCGGCGCCTCTATTTCCGTGATTTGCGCCGGATCTGGCTTTAAAACCAGAAAATAGAGCCGTCCTGAGTGCTGCATGTGCCCGGCGGCGACCTGGGCATAGGGGCCGTTTCCCCAGAAAAGATCCGCCCGACCGGGGCCGCGAATGGCTCCCCCGGTGTCCTGATTCAATACGAAGCGGCTGAAGTCAATCCAATCTTCAATGTTGCCCTCTCCATCGGCAATGGGTTTTTTCGTTTCGATAAACGAAAGGGTGGCCAGCGGAAAAATGCGCCGGTCCAGGGCCAGCGACCGACCGGGTGTCAGCTTGACGTTCAGGCAACCCAGGGGGCCGTCAGGTTCCGTCTTGAAAAAAACGTAACTTGGGTTTTGGCACAGAACCGTTTCGAGTTCTGCCGGGTGTGCTTCCAGGTAAGATCGAATGGCCTGCATGGACATGCGGGATTTTGGGATCTGTCCGCCGTCGATGAGATATTTGCCGATGCTCCGATAGGGCCGGCCGTTTGCCGTATCGTAATGAACATTCATCACTTGGCCGCTTTCCAGATAGATCTTTCCGGATCCTTGAATATGCAAAAAAAACAGATCGATGGGGTCCTCGATCCAGGCAATGGGAACCGCCCGTCCCACCAGCGCATCGTTATAGTCGATGGCCGCCCGATCGAAGTACGGCACAACGCTGTCAGTGGTGCATCGACCCATCAGCCGTTGACCGGTAAACCGGGGTGAAAACTGCGAGAGATCGATGGTAATCAGATCGGTGGGCCGGGCATAGATCGGGTGTCGGTAAGTATCGGTGGCGTTCAGACTTCCTTTCAGGATCGGCTCGTAATAGCCCGTAAAAAGTACGTTTCCGTCTTTATTGCTCCCAGCAGCCTGGTAAACCCGATAATGCGCTCGAATGAATGTGTTGATATCCGCATCGGAAGGATTGGTTTCTATAAAGGCCTTGAATTTTGCATGCGATTTTAGCAAATGCCTCTGTGTAAAAAGATCGTTACCGAAATGAAAACGGGTATCGGGTGATATCCTGTTCAGATAGTCGATGCTTCTTTCTATTGCGTGAACCAGGGCATCGTATCCGAAATCGTCCGTAAAATGCGGAAGATGCTTTTGGCTGACCAACCGCATGGGCAATTTACGATCCGGCACGGGTTTTCGGGGTTCAATGGCGCAACCGGCAAGCATCAGAGCCGGCAGAAGCAAGAACGCGAAAAACCCCCATGGGCCTGTGAAACGCTGCTTCGCAGATAACAATGCCATCATCAAACACCGGATTCCTTTCGCACAAAATGCCCGCTTTTGCCGCCTGCTTTTTCCACCAGCTGAATGTCGGTGATGGTCATTTCCCGATCATGCGATTTGCACATGTCGTAAACCGTCAGTGCCGCCACAGAGACGGCTGTCAGCGCTTCCATTTCCACCCCGGTCTGCCCGGTAAGCCTTACGGTACCCTCCACGCGGATGGTATGGGTTTTGGGGTCTGGGAAAAAATCGATGGCGGCATGCGTAATCATCAATGGATGACACATGGGAATCAGATCGGCGGTCTTTTTGGCGGCCATAATGCCGGCTATCCGGGCTGTTTCCAGCACATTTCCCTTCTTGATGGAACCGGCGGTTATTTTATCAAAGGTTTCCGGTCGCATGGTTATACGGCCCTGGGCTATGGCGGTTCGAATGGTCTCGTGTTTGCGAGTGACATCCACCATTCGCACGTGGCCTTTTTCATCCAAATGGGTAAATTCGGTCATGGTTGCCTCGTAGGGGTATTAAACAAGCATTTTTTTGGCCTTTTCAAGATCTTCGGGTTTGTTGACATTGAAAAATGAAACAAGCCTGGGATCGATTTCCCGCAGCAGATTCTCGGGGAGTTTTTTAACCCGAACCTTGTTGTAAAACTGTTTGATTTGAAGCCCCCGTTTCAACTGTCGACTTGCCGGATCGGCGTCCGGCTGGTGCCCGGAAAGCTGCTGATTAATTACCGGCAGGCATTGTCTGGAATAGGCGGCACAGAGCGCTTCAAGACCGTCGGCGGTCTGGGGTATCATGACATCATATCCCGGTTCGATTTGCTGAATAATTAAGTGGACCAACTCGGGCTTTAAAAACGGCGTGTCACAGGCGCAAATAAATGAAAAGGGGCTATCGCTATAGGTCAGACCGGCGTGGATCCCCGTGAGTGGACTCCGTACTGAATAAATGTCCGTAACAATGGGAGTATCGTAATCCATATAAAGCGTCGGATGGTTGGTCACGATGATTGTTTCGGCAAATAATTCCCGGAAAACCGATAAAATTCGATCCAGAATTTTACGCCCATCGATTTCGATAAATGCTTTGTTTTTGCCGTTAAATCGGACGTTTAATCCACCAGCCAGTATAACGCCGGTGCAGGCGTTCTTTTCCATGATTCATCCTGTCGTGAAAGAATGTCGAAAGCATTTATGTAACGATGCGCCATCAGGTTGTCAATGGTCTTTGGAGGGATTCAATATTTAATTAATGTCCATCCACTACGGAGATATTTCCAATTGGGCCCATATTATTCTTGACTCCGGGCCGCTTCCGAATCAGACTGCCGTCACCCTTTTCTTTTTGCGGTTTCAGCACCCGAAAAAAAATACGGACAGGCGTAACCATGAGTACATCCGAACATAAAAAAACAGCACCTGCCAGAGTGTCGGTGGCGGTTATTTCGGTGTCGACCACCCGCACACTGGAAACCGACAAGAGCGGACACTGGATCGCTAAGCGCGCCAAAAAAGAGGGGCACACAGTTGTGCATCATCAAGTAATTCCCGATGACGCCGCCGCCATCAGCGCCGCAGTTCTGGCAGTGATTCGAGAGCGCTCGCCCCAGGCCATTTTGCTGACCGGCGGAACCGGCATCAGCCCCAAGGATGTGACTATTGAAGCGGTTCGGTCGCTGTTTAAGAAAGAGCTGACGGCCTTTGGACCCATTTTTGCCCAATTGAGCTTTGAAGAGATCGATTCGGCCGCAATGCTATCCCGGGCGGCGGCGGGGATTATCGGCAATACCGTGGTGTTTTGCATGCCCGGAAGCCTTGGCGGATGCAAGCTTGCCTGCAAAGCGCTCATTTTCCCGGAGCTGGGCCACATCGTGCGGCATTTGGACGAATCCTGATCTGCATAAGGTGTCAGGTCTTCATTCTTGACCCCTTTCTTAAACCTGCCGTGTATTGACACCTTGAAATTCAGTCCATAGCTTGGAATATGATTTAACCCCCATGGGTATTGATTTTTAATGACCGAATGAGGCGAAGGATGCGGGTGACATTCACCAAATTTAAGCCGGCCATTGTGCTGTGCACCTGCCTGGGGATCATTGCTCTGGCCGTCCTGGTGTTACACGTTAACCGGGCGCCGGCGGAAACAGGCAGCCCTGGAAATGATTATACTATTTCCGACCGGTTTATCCAAAAATTGAACACCATGTTAAAGAATGTGGATCCCCAGCGATCCTTGCCGTTTTCCGACGGGCGATCTTTGGCTGAAAAAACGGCCCTCAAGCGCGCCTTTGATGCTTCGATTCT
>JAFDDL010000374.1 GCA_019310865.1 Deltaproteobacteria bacterium
GCCACCGGCCAGCCCGCCGCCAATGGTAGCCCAGAAGCCGAACAGGTTTGCCACTGTTCCGATCTGGGTCATGGAAAAGCCGATATCCAGATAAAATGGGGTCGCCATGGCGCCGGCCATGGTATCACCGATTTTATAAAGCAGAATAAAGGCCAAAATCCGACCGGCCAGTGGTCTGCCGAAATATTCCCGGAGCGGGCCCAATGCCGCCTGGCGAAGCGTCTGGGGAATGCCATCCGGCGTTGTAGGTTCAGGCGTCAAGGCGGTGGTCAGCAATCCGGGCAGCATGCAAACGGCCATGATAAGATAGACCCATGAAAAGGAAATTCGATCTGCAAGCACCAACCCCCCACCACCGGCCAGGAGCATCCCAAGACGATAGCCGTTTACATATAGCGAACTGCCGAGCCCCAGCTCCCGATCTGAAAGGTCCTCCCGTCGGTAAGCGTCCACCACAACATCCTGGGATGCGCTGAAAAACGAGACAACAAGTGCAGCCGACGCCACAAGCCAGGGACTGTTTCCAGGGTTAAATAGCCCCTGGCCCAAAATGGCAATCAGCAACAATCCCTGGGCTGTTAAGAGCCATCCCCGCCTTCGTCCCAGAAAGGGAAGCGTATAGCGATCCAGAAACGGGGCCCATAAAAACTTGATGGTATATGGCAGCCCCACCAGGGCCATAAGGCCGATAACGGTCAAATCAAGCCCTTCGGCAACCATCCAGCCCTGAAGAAGCGATCCGGTCAACAGCAGCGGCAGCCCGCAGGAAAAGCCCATGATCAGGGCAACGATCATCCTGCGGTTTATCAAATCGTTCCAGGGAATTGGCTTCATAATGGTTCCACGTTTGGCTTAGGGCTTGCGCAGGAAAGCGAACCCTTAGCCCCAATACGTTTCACATTTGAACGATAAAGGTCAAGTCTTCAAACCTTGACTCTTATATTCAAAAAACGTATGACCGTTCCAGGTCAATATTCACATTTTGAAGGCGCTTTATGGCGCCCCTGTCCACTTGAAAGCAAGGAGCCGTTTATGTTCGGCATCGGCATACCCGAAATGCTGCTGATACTGGCCGTCGCATTGATTGTGATCGGCCCGAAAAAACTACCTGATTTGGCCAAATCCCTGGGAAAAGCCCTTGGTGAATTTAAACGGGCAACCAGCGATCTGAAGGAAACCCTGGAGGTCAACACGGGGTTGGATGATGTAAAAACGGCGTTTGACAACATGAACCAGGAGATTCGATCCCCTTTGGATGGCTTGACATACCCGGATACCGAAAAATCGGGCGATGCCTCGGCCTCTCCGGACGAGGCTGATACGACTTCCGATCCCCCCGAATCGGTAACATCCGACCAACGGAAACAGCCTGAAAGCATTGACAAAGATGACTGAAGACGAAAAAATCCCCTTTACCGATCATCTGGAAGAGCTTCGGAAGCGATTGATCACAAGCTTTGTCGCCGTGGGCGTTGGATTTGCGCTTTCATACGGATTTAAGGAAAAGCTTTTTGTGGTATTGACCCGTCCACTTGTTTCGGTCATGGAGTCGGGCGATACGCTGATTTTTACCGGCCTTCCGGAGGCGTTTTTCACTTATCTCAAGGTGGCTTTTCTCACCGGCCTCATGCTGGCGGCGCCCGTGATCCTTTACCAGTTCTGGATGTTTGTAGCGCCGGGTTTATATAACAAGGAACGTCGATTGCTGCTGCCCATCGTTGTTCTATCCTCATTCTTTTTTCTTGGTGGCGCCCTGTTTGGATATTTTATTGTCTTTCCGTTCGGATTTAAATTTTTCCTGAGCTTTGCCACGGAAACGATCCGTCCATTGCCGTCCATGCGTGAATATTTGGGCTTTTCTGCCAAACTGCTGCTGGCTTTCGGGCTCGTATTCGAGCTGCCCCTGGTGCTGACGTTTCTTGCGAGGCTGGGGATCGTTTCGGTGGATTTTCTGAAAAAAAACCGAAAATACGCCCTTTTGCTCTTTTTCGCCGGCGCTGCAATCATCACCCCCCCGGATGTGGTCACCCAGGTGATGATGGCCCTGCCCATGATGCTGCTTTACGAAGTCAGCATCATCGGTGCGAAAATATTCGGGAAAAAGCGCGATGAGACCGATGCCGATGAAACCCCGGCCAACGATGACACCGCTGATGACACCGCGGATGAAACCACGGATGAAAGCCATTGACAAATTCGAGGCGACCTGTTAGCCTGTCCCTTCCGATTTTTGGTCCACCGGAACATTTACATAATCATAAGGGAGATTGAATATGAAGCGTAACTTGATATTGATTATTACAATTGTTGCAGGCCTTTGCCTCTTAATCGCCGCCGGTGTCTATGCCGCAACCACCGTAGCGGATGACATCGTAATGAAAAACAAGGCCTATGAAAAACATAAAAAGGGAATTGTGATATTCTCCCATAAAAAGCATGCGGTAGATTACGCTGAAAAAAATCCGGATCTGTATAAAAACAGCTGCGGCGAATGCCACCATGATAAAGACGGGAAAGCCCTGTGTCTCAAAGAGGGTGACGAGGTTCAAAATTGTATCGACTGTCACAAGATTCCCAGTGAACGGCCCAAGGGTAAGAACGCCCCCAAGCTAACCAAAAAAGAGCGCCTGGAATATCACGCCGAAGCGTTTCATTACAATTGCAAGGGCTGTCACAAGAGCTTTAACAAGGCCAACAATACCAAGGCGGCGCCCACAACCTGCACCAAGTGCCACCCGAAAACGAAGAAAAAATAATTCACCACCAAAAAGCTTCAACGATAAGGGCAACCTTCAACTCCCGAGGGTTGCCTTTCTTTTTTTTAATTCGGGAGGTGGATTCTGTACAGATAATGCCCATTCAGAATTGGTAGCCGTTATGGATGGGCACGCCGATCTCGATGGGCAGCGGCCTGCCCAACCAGCGCCTCGGCCCATTGGGGTGTGCCCAGGGCATGAATATGGGTATAGGTGGCCAGTACGTTTTTAAAACAAACCCCGTCCATTTTATCCGTCAGGCCGGTCCCCCGGGTCATTTGAAATACCAGGTCCGCTGCATCCCCATCCCATTTTTTCAGGTATGAATAATGAAACTCATGACCCCGAAGTGTTGTACCAACCGGATAAAACGGATTGTCGCCGGTTACCGTCACCTGGGTGTACCCGTGGCCCTGGGGTCTTTCCGTAAACCCAAACACAATGGGCAGCACGCCGCACATGGGGTAAGATTTACCCTTTAGCTCCAAGATGTTACCCAGATACATCAACCCGCCGCATTCGGCATAGACCGGCAGGCCGAACTGCACCTGGGAATAAATGGCCTGCCTGAAAAGGCAATTTTCAGAAAGCTCCCTGGCATGGGTTTCGGGAAATCCACCACCGATATATAATGCATCCAGTTCCGGGAACCGGGTCTGGGACAGGGGACTCAGATAGACCGTCTCGGCGCCGGCGGCCACCAGCGCATCCAGGTTTTCCGGGTAATAAAACTGAAAGGCCGCATCTTTGATGATGCCAATTCGCGGTTTGCTGCCGGCTTGGTGATTGGCTGGATGAACCGTTAGCGAAATCTGTGATTTGGGGCGATCCGGCACATCCAAAGATGGCGCGGTTTCGGCAATCGATAGAATGGCTTTCAAGTCGAGATAATTATTGGCCATATTCAGCACGGCATCAAGTGAATCCATGGCCCATTGATGCTCTGCAGTGGGCACCAATCCCATGTGCCGCTCGGGAAAATACTGCTTTCCCAATTTGGGAACCACGCCCAGAATCGGAACCCCACAATAATGTTCGATGTTCTGGCGCAAGATCGATTCATGGCGACTGCCGGCAACTCGGTTCAGGATCACCCCGCAAATATCGACCTCGTCGTCAAATTCGATGCAACCGGATACCAGCGCGGCCATGGTTCTCGTCGATTTCGTGCAATCCAGGCTCAACAAAACCGGCGCTTTGATCAGTTTGGCCAATTCCGCCGTAGCGGTGGTACCGGCAAGATCAGAGCTGTCAAAAAGCCCACGGTTGCCTTCGATGACGGCAATGTCGCCGGGGTGGGTGTGTGCATGAAAGGAGTGGAGAATCCGGGGGGTATCGACGAGATAGTTGTCCAGGTTATAGCAGGACCGGCCGGCTGCCAGGGATAGCCAGCCGGCATCGATATAATCAGGCCCCTTCTTGAAGGGCGCGATAGATAAGCCCTGGGCCTTTAAGGCTAATATAATGCCCATGGAGAGAATGGTCTTTCCCGAACCGCCCCGCAGGGCTGCGACGACCAGTCTCGGAAATTCCATATTTTCCTTATCCATGGAAAATGTTTTAATCAAAAACAGGTGGGGCTAAGGATCTGCCGGGGCAATTACGCCTCATCTTCAGCGGCGGCCTGTTTGCCGGCGCCCTTGAGACCATACATGGATGTGGACCCGCTGGACCAGTATTCCAGGGTTTCATCCTGCACCAATAAAGTGATCAATTTCTTGGCTTCCCGGGGTTTCATTTCCAAGATCTTTGATAGGTCGTTGAAATAAAACTTGCTCTTGTTTTTTTTCTTGGTGAGCGCTTCAACGATTCTCTTTCTTGCTTCGTC
>JAFDDL010000375.1 GCA_019310865.1 Deltaproteobacteria bacterium
CCTGTTGATCATCATGGAAGAGTTGGGAAAGGCCGCCTTTCCGAGTCCCTTTTTCTCTACGGTCATTCAATGCGGTCTCGTTATTCTCGAAGGCGCCTCGGAAGACCAGAAAAAGACGCTGTTGCCGGAAATGGCAGCCGGTAAGCTGATCATGGCCCTGGCGCAGTATGAAGAAGAGGCCAGCTACAAAGAGACCGGCATCACCATGTCCGCGGAACATAAAGGGGATTGCTATCGTTTGAACGGCACCAAGCTGTTCGTTACGGATGCCAATATCGCAGACAAACTGATTGTGGCCGCCCGGGTGAAAGATGTCGGTGTCACCCTGCTGTTGGTGGATGCAAAGGATCCGGGCATCACGGTCACCAAAATGCCCACCGTGGGCATGGACAACACGTGTGAGGTGATTTTTAAGGACGTCGACGTGCCGGCGGACCACGTCATTGGAAGACCCGGCGGGGGCTGGGAAATCCTGGAAAAAATGTTTCCCAAGGCCACCGTGGCAAAATGCGGAGAGATGCTTGGCGGCGCCTCGGCGGCCATCGATATGACCGCCGCTTATGTGAAGCAGCGCGTGCAGTACGGAAAGCCCATCGGCGGATTCCAGGCGATACAGCATTTCATGGCCGATATGCAGCTGGCCTATGACACGAGCAGCAATTACCTGTACAAGGTCGCCTGGATGATCGAAGAGGAAATGGACGCAACCAAAGAGGTCTCGTCATTAAAGGCCAAGGTCAATGAGGACTACAAGTTTATCGCTGAGCGGGCGGTTCACCTGCACGGGGGTATCGGCACGACCCGGGAGGGCAATGCGGGTTTGTTTTACCGACGAGCCAAGGCCTTTGAATTTGTCATGGGCGATACCGGATACCATTGCGAGAAGGTCGCCGAGGCGTTGGGTTTATAAGATTTATAAAAGGAATCCAAGTGAAACTGAAATTGGCTCTATGGATCCGGGCCTACAGAATTAAACCATATTTTACGGAGTACACAAAATGGCACTCAATCCGGCCGTGATAGGGAAAAAATCAGAATCGGAACCCTTTACCTATGATAAAGACAGCGTTATTCTCTACGCCCTTGGCATTGGAGCCGGTGTGGAAAACGAACTCGATTTCCTATATGAGAAAGATCTCAAGGTGTTCCCCACTTTTGCGGTAATTCCTTGGACATCGGGTTTTGCACAAATATTGGCGGCGGTCAATTTAAATGTGAAGAAAGTGCTTCACGGCGAACAGACAATCATCTTGCATAAAGAAATTCCGCCTGAGGGGACTATCTACCTGACGGCTCACATTGATTCGATTTATGACAAGGGTGATAAGGGGGCGCATGTCAACCTTGTGTTTGAGGCTAGGGACGAAGCCGGCGAGTTGATATATGAAAATATTTCCTTGATTGTGGATCGATCCGGCGGCAACTTCGGCGGGGACAGCGGTCCTAAAAAAGACAAAACGATTCCCCCTGACGGGCAAGCCCCTGATTTCAAGGTCACTTATGCCACCTCTCCAGACCAGGCTGCCTTGTACAGGCTGAGTGGTGACAAGAACCTGATTCATATCGATCCTGAATTTGCCGCGATGGGCGGGCATAAAGCACCCATTCTTCACGGTCTCTGTACCTACGGATTTTGCGCCAGAGCCATTCTACACAGTGTATGCAATGGTGACCCGGTCAGACTGAAATACTTTTCAGCCAGAATGGTTAAGACGGTTTCCCCCGGGGACACATTGACGACTTGCGGCTGGAAATCAGGGGGCAATAAGTACATCATCGAGACTACCAATCAGGACGGCGAGGTGGTTTTGGGCAATGCCATAGCTGAGGTCGTTGAATAAGTAAAATTCTACAGCCTATTAACGGTATTGTCGACTTAGGGCTCGCGCATAAAATGTGAAGTTATTTATGCGAGAACCCTTAGGATTTCTAAAGGAGAGTAACTATGTCAAGAATTGATTTTTCTGGAAGGGTGGCTATTGTCACGGGTGCCGGCGCAGGTTTGGGAAAAGATTATGCTATAGAACTGGCCAAACGAAACGCGAAAATAGTGGTGAACGATTTGGGCGGTGCCCGCGATGGATCCGGATCGGACAGCGCTGTCGCTAATAAGGTCGTGGCGGAAATAAAAGCGCTTGGCGGTGACGCGGTGCCGAACTTTGACAATGTGGCTACGGTTGAAGGGGGGGAGAATATTGTCAAAACGGCGGTGGATGCATTCGGCAAAGTGGATATTCTTGTTAATAATGCCGGCATTTTGAGAGATCGGAGTTTTGCAAAAATGAGTCCGGAAGACTGGGATACTGTTGTCGCTGTCCACCTGCGCGGTACTTACTGCGTAACGAAACCGGCATTTCTGAACATGAAAGATAACGGGTACGGACGGATTATTGTGACATCATCCACTTCCGGCACAATCGGCAACTTCGGACAGACAAACTACGGTGCGGCAAAACTCGGTATTGCCGGGTTGGCGAATACGTTGAAACAAGAAGGCGCCAAATACAACATCAAGGTTAATGTTCTGCTGCCGGGTGCCGCGACTCGATTGACTGAAGATCTGGTGTCGCCTGAAGTCTTTGAAAGTATGCGGGTGGGTTGGGTTACGCCTGCCGTGATCTATTTATGTTCGGAACAATGCCGGGATACGGGCCTTTATATTTACGCTCAAAGTGGCCGAATTGGCAGATCGGCAATTGTAACGGCTCCCGGTGAGTTTTTTAAAGAAATGCCCACACCGGAAAGGGTCATGGAAAAATGGGAAAAGATATCGAGCCTGGACGATGCCAAGTATTACAGAAATTTCAAGGAAATATCTGAAGATCTATGGACCAATTCATAAGGGGGTATCATGGCAGACGGAATCAGAGACAAGGTGGCAATATTGGGAATGGGATGCGCCCGGTTCGGCGAGCGATGGGATATGGATGCAGAAGACCTGGCAGCGGAAGCCTTTTCAGAGTGTCTGCAAGATGCGGGCATCGAGAAAAAAGAAATTCAGGCGGCCTATTTCGGCACCCAGTTTGAAGAATTGCATGTGGGAAAAGCCGCCGTCCCTCTGGCAGTGGCGCTAAAGCTGCCCTATATTCCGGCCACCCGGCTGGAGAACTACTGCGCCACGGCCACCGAAGCCTTTCGGGCAGCCACCTATGCAGTGGCCTCCGGCGCCTATGACATCGTGCTGGCACTGGGGGTGGAAAAGCTCAAAGACACCGGCTACGGCGGGCTTCCCGGTGGAAATACCGCGGGACCAAAGGCTTTCATGATGGGTGCAAACGCCACGGCACCGGGTGGGTTTGCTCAACTTGCAACTGCTTACAATGCCAAGTGGGGTGTATCCATGGACAAGATCAAGGATGCCATGACCCACATCTCGTGGAAGAGTCACCAGAATGGTGCCCTGAACCCCAAGGCGCATCTTCGCAAGCTTATTTCCAAAGAGCGGATCAAAGCCTCGCCCATGATCGCATACCCCCTGGGTTTGTTTGACTGTTGCGGCGTGTCCGACGGATCGGCCTGTGCCATTGTCACTACCCCGGAAATCGCTAAGAAACTCAAGCCGAACCAGAACGTTGTCAAGGTCAAGGCCCTGTCGATTGCTGCCAGCTCCGGCGAAGAGAGCTTGACCACCAACTGGGACGGAGCGCATTTTGCCACCACTCGGGTTGCCGCCACCCGGGCTTACGAGGAGGCCGGCATCAAAGATCCAAGGCAGGAGATCAGCATGATGGAAGTGCACGACTGTTTTTCCATCACCGGAATGGTCACCATGGAAGACCTGTGCATCTCACCCAAGGGCGGGGTCTACGACGACATCATGAGCGGTTTTTATGATCTGGATGGTACGATCCCCTGCCAGGTGGACGGCGGCCTGAAATGCTTCGGTCATCCTATCGGTGCTTCGGGTCTACGGATGATTTATGCCATGTACGAACAGCTCCTGGAGCGGGTACCCGAAGAGCGAAAGGTGAAAAACAGCCCGCGGCTGGGAATGACACACAATCTGGGCGGACTTCCGAATCAGAACCTGTGTGCCATTTCCATCGTAGGGCTTGATTAATCATATTCATTGGATTCGTTGGATTATTTCAGTATCCGAAAATTTTGAAGTGGTCTTCGCCGGACAATTCTACATCCAGCATAAGGAGGACATATAAGTGGACTATTCCAGTATTTAAGGAGAAAATATAGCGTGGAGATTATTCAGGAAGCAATTAATTTGCACACGTCAAGTTTAGAGTTAGGTAGATTTTTTAATCCCCAAAGCATCGCCGTTGTAGGGGTTTCAAGCAAGGGTTTTAATTTTGGCGGTTCGAGTTATCTGAGCCGGATTTTAGAATGTGGATACAAGGATAAACTCTATCCCATCAATCCCAAGGCCAAAGAGATCATGGGGCTTCGCGTATACCCGAGCCTGGAGGCCCTGCCGGAGGTTCCAGACTTGGCCATAGTATCCATCGCAGCCAAGCGCATTCCCGATTTGCTGGAAACATGCAGCCGAATCGGACTGCAGCATATACATCTGTTGACCGCGGGTTTTAAAGAAATCGGTACCGCCGAAGGTGCGGCATTGGAGGCACAGG
>JAFDDL010000376.1 GCA_019310865.1 Deltaproteobacteria bacterium
TAATGGCGCTTTACGGAAAGGAATTTCCTTGTGCCAACAAGCATTCTGGACCTAGCCCTGTACCCATTCCTTTTGGTCGCGAAAAGGAATAATTCCCGGCCCTTGGAAGTCTCTTAATTATGCATTCAGACCCATACTTTTGGAGGTACTACAATGTCCAATGATAACCACTTGACAGTCATGCAAGCCGAGCATCAGATCAATAGCCTTCTGATCCGTTGGGGACATGCCCGCGATAGTGACGATTGGGAAACGCTCGCAGCGTGTTTTCATGACGACGCTACGATTCATATTTCATGGATATCAGGACCGGCCAAGGATTTCATCACCCAGTCACGCAACATGGCGGCTGCGCGCAGGCCGGGCGGCCACGGCAAGCATCTGCTCTCAGGACCGTGGATTAAGGTGAACGGAGACCGCGCATTCAGCCGTTGCCACGCGAACCTCTATATCCGCGATGAAATTGATGGCCACGCGTTTGACATGCAGTCGTGGGTTCGTTTTTTCGACCTACTGGAAAAAAGGAACAATTCTTGGCGAATCGTTAAACGCACTGCTGTATATGAAAAGGATCGCATGGAGCCGGTTGATCCGCGCGGCGTTCCCAAAGACTTCTTCGCCGGCATGGATTTGGCGGCATTTCCTGCATCAACCAAGTTCCTCTGTTATTTCCTCCAGCGTTTGGGGAGGTCTCCTTCTACCGGCATCATCTCTGCCTATAGTAACGAGGAACAAGCGCTGCAAAAGGAATGCGAAAATTGGATAGATAGCACCTGACAGCGTGGTAAACCGGAGAGGGTGCATAAGTGGCCTACACGGCGGATTCTGTACATTTTACGCCGGATTTTACTATTATATGGAGAGAAGAGACGGCAAAAGGAGAACCTGAACATGGAAGCATCACGTATCGTTTCCTTGCCGACTTGTGGCATCACTGGCCTTTGGTCGCCCATGGCGGACGTCCCTACCGCACCACAGCGGTTGTTGGTGTGTGTGCATGGTGGTGGCTATACACACCGCTACTTCGACGTACCAGGAGCATCGCTTGTTGAGGCCGGTAACTCAGCCGGCTTCCATGTCTTCAGTATTGACAGGCCCGATCATGGTGGCAGCCGTCGCCCGCCGCGAAGTAACGAGCTGATACGGCGTAATGGCGAGATACTGGCCAACGCCATCCAAGAATTAATTGAGCGGCATGCGCCAGAGGTGCGCGATGTGGTGATAGTGGGCCATTCGATCGGTGGTGCGGTTTCCATCTGTGCCGCGGCTTTAAGTCCGACCTGGCTGGCCGGTGTGGCGGTGTCTGGTGTTGGACTCATTCCCAAGCCATTGCCTGTGAAATGGATTCCGCTGCGCCGGCTTAATGGAATGCCGAAATTTTTAGCAGTTCGCAAGTTCTTTGGGCCACCCCACACCTTTGATCGCGTGATGGCTTATAAGAGCTTGAGTCTTGGTTTGACCAAAGTAGTCAAGAAGGAACTGCTTGAGATCGCTAACTGGTGGCCGCAAAACCTACACTCGATTGCGCAGAATGTTCGTGTTCCCGTGGACAGCGCATTGGGTCAATACGACGCACTCTGGCTAGTCACACAGGAGAGTGTCAAAAACTTCGGTGCAGCGTTTGCAAACTCACCGGGGGTCCGCGCTGACATCGTGTCGGACGTTGGACATTGCATCGATCATCACCTCCAGGGGCATAACTTTCATGTTCGCCAACTCGATTTTGCTACCGCCTGTTGCAAGGATCGCAACTTGCTATAATGCAGTAAGCATTTTGTATGGGGTCACTTGAGAGAAATTTTTGATTAAAAACAAGAGCAATGAGTCATTACTTTTTTAGAGGAGGATAAAAATGACAGGGCGTAATAATCATTGGGATGCGATCATCGTTGGTGCAGGGCTTGGCGGGTTAAGCTGTGCCGCCACTTTGGCAAAGAACGGGTTGAAGGTACCCATTCTGGAGAGGCATACGAAGGTTGGTGGATTTGCCACTAAATTCACTCGAAAAGCAGGAAAGGGCATTGAATATCAGCTCGATTTTTCATTACATATGTGCAAATGATTTCGTGAAGGCGGTATTTTCAGGAGTATGCTGGAAGATATCGGCGTATTTGGCGATCTGGATATTAAACATCTGGACACTATTTGCAGCGTGAAGTTTCCAGATTTTGAATTCGACATCGCACCTGGTGTTTCAGCTTTTCAGGAGCAGCTGATTGAACTGGTGCCTAAAGAAAAAGAGGGGATCGAAAAGCTGTTTAACACAATGAAACGCCTGAATGAAGAAACCTCCGCCCTTCAGGAGAACCCTCCCGAAGGTATAGGTCCCGATGAGTTTGCCGATAAATATCCATTACACACCAAATATATGAAGGCCTCAAATGATGACTTTCTATCGGACCATGTTCAAGATCCAAAGATCCCAGCGATATTGAATCACTTAACCGCCATGTTTGGCCAGCCCCCACATCGGATGGCTGCGCTTGTATACATGTCCATACTTTATGACTTAGTATCAGAAGCAAATGACTACATCCAAGGGGGGGTATTCTCTCAGCCTGGCACTTCGGGACAGTATCGTCAAACATAACGGGGATGTATTCGTAGGAAATGAACGAAAGGAGAGAGGGCAATGCCCACCCCGAGTTCCCTCGTGCATATGTTGTGCATGGGGTTGACTGATTTTACCGGGAATAACGGTTACAAAAGGACTGGGTTTATATTAAAAATTAATCAGGAAAAATCGGGTTTACGTCCAGCCAGAAAGGCCTGTACGCCTTCTTTGAATTCCGTGGAGCTGCAAAGGAGCCGTTGCATTTCTGCCTCATATTGGAGCTGTTCTGGAAAGCTGTTTTTCATCGCTGCATCGAACGCCTGCCGGGCTTTGGGAAATGCCCTGGTCGGCCCCCTGGATAAGCGCTTAAGAATATCTTTTATGCCGGACTCGAATTGGTCTTCTTCCAGACACTTCCAAATCAATCCCATCTGCGCTGCTTCTTTTCCGGATATAGGTTCCCCAAGGTAAGAATAGCCCATCGCCCGTGCCCTCCCTATTTTGTGCGGCAGGTGCCACGTCGCTCCCAAGTCCGGGATGATGCCCAATTGTGGTAAGAAGACGATCATGAATTGCGTTTTGGGTGTTGCAACCACCAAATCAAACGTTAAGGCCAGTCCCACTCCGCCACCGGCAACGACTCCGTTAACCGCTGCAACCGTTGGCACGGGAATGTTCTGGATAGCCCGGAGCACCGGATTAAAACGCTCCATCATACTACGGTAGACCTGCTCACCGGTGGGTTCGCCATTTTCAAAGTCAAGATCCCCGTCTGCCAGGTCGGCTCCGGCGCAAAATCCTCTCCCCACCGCATTTACCAGCAACGCCTTTATGCCTTCATCCGGATTTATTCTTGCCATCACATCAAGCAGTTCATCAAGCATCAGAAGAGACAAACTGTTATACACTTCCGGCCGGTTCAGGGTCAGACGGGCGATGCCGTCCTCAATGTCGAAAAGAATCGTATCATATGACATATCTACACCATAATTTGCGCTTTTTCCGGGTCTTTTTTAAGGTTTCAATAAATAAGAGGGATTGCCTGACTGAAACTTATACCATACTAGACAGTTACCAAACGAAATCTGATATAGTGGTTTCATTAATGTCAAGCAACACCTCATTACGACCATTGTATACCTTTACTGGCTATGTAATTCAAGAAATAAAATTGAAACCCTCCCCAAAAACAGTAATAAATAATGGGAAGGTGTTGGGGGTCAGAGAACTTGTTCGTTTTCCGAACAATAATGTCCGTTATGTGAACAGACTGTGGGGGGTCTTTAAAAATTCTTCTGGAATTTCTACCAGTTATCCTATCAAACCAAATAAAATTTCTTGGCATAATAATTGCTTTTCAAATTGTAGATAACAACGAGTTTGTAGACCAAACAAAAGAGAAAAGTTGTAGGATTTCCGCAATCCAAACGGAAGGTGTCAATTATGGAAATAAAAAAGGTATGTGTTTTAGGAACGGGTACTATTGGGTTTCAGATAGCCCAACAGGCGGCACAAGTTGGTGGTTATAAAGTATCACTACGCGATATCGACGACCAACTTGTCCAGAAGGGGCTTAGCCAAATTAAGGGGGGTTTGGAAAAATTCTTCGTTAAGAAAGGTAAAATGACCCAGGATGAAGCGGATGAGATTTTTGGCCGTATTGAGGGCACCCAGGATCTCAAAAAGGCGGTAGATGGGGCAGATCTGGTAATAGAGGCCGTTCCTGAAATAATAGATCTTAAAAAGCAAGTGTTCAAGGAGCTGGATGATGTTTGTGCCCCGCATACAATTCTTGCCTCTAATTCTTCAAGCTGTTGCATTTCTGAAATCGCTTCTTTAACGAAACGACAGGATAAGGTAATCGGAACACATTTTTTTAGTCCTGTGGTAATTCTGAAACTTCTAGAGGTAGTCATTGGATTTGATACCTCTCAGGAAACTATTGATACGATAGGGGATTTCGCCAAGCGTATAAATAAAGAGGTTGTGACGGTCAAAGACTCCCCAGGTTTTATTACAACGAGGGTGTAACGACTGCCGAGGACATTGATAAAGCGATGTCTCTGGGATTTGGCTGGCCCATGGGTCCTCTGGGGGCAGGAGACCATAATACCGAAGTGACCTTTAATGTACTGAATTACTTACGTGAGCAGCTGGGCGATGCGTACCGGCCAACAAGTTATTTTAGACAGATGATAAAT
>JAFDDL010000377.1 GCA_019310865.1 Deltaproteobacteria bacterium
TTTTTCAAAGAAAGGTTTTTGGGTGACAAAAAAAGCTGACAAAAAAAAAGATACTGTCGACCAGGCCGAAGAAACCTATAGGACTATTAGAAATCGTATTTTTTCAGGTTCTTATTGGCCACGAGAGCGCCTAGTGGAAGATAGTCTTGCAAAAGAACTAGGTGTCCAGAGGTGGCTGATAAGGTGGACTTTGAAGCGTCTTGCTGCCGAAAAACTTGTTGTTTCCGAGCGTCATAAGGGATGCTTCGTAGCTGAATTTTCAGCTGAAAAAGTTTTTGAGACGATGCAGGCCCAGGCCTTCCTAGAAGGTGGGGCTGCTTTTCTTGCAACCGAGAAAATTTCTGATAAGGAGTTGGATCAGCTGGAGGCACTCATTGGCAGGGCCGAGAAGACAAAGGCTGAGAATCAGGAAAAGTGGTTCACGTACAATAGAGAATTTCATCGAATATTAAATAATGCATGTGGCAATAAAAAACTCATAGACCTGATAAAGATGAATGAAAGCTACCTGAAATATTGGTTCGTTCGGCTTTCACAACAGGCTGATCTGAACACGAGAAACAAAGAACATGTTTTGATTATGGAAGCCCTGAGAAAAAGAGATCCACAAAAAGTGCGGCAAGCGGTTGAAAATCATGTTATGCAGGCAAGTGTGGATATGCGGGGAAGATTAAAGGACATGTTACCCCTGTAGTTGCATAAAAAAGGCTTCAACGCGAACGTTTTCCATGTATAACCCTGGATAAGGATCATTCCATTCTTGGATGGAGACTATCTATAACCAGGCGAACAAGATCATGACTGTTTTGAGTTACTTTTTTTATACCATCCTCGCTGATATGGTCCCAGTGAATGCCGGCGGTGACAACCACCTGTGTGTTTAATGCAGCGGCTATTTTTTCAGATGCGTATTTGGCAATATCATCCTCTTTATGTCCGATAAAGCATATAACAGATGCTGTAGCGCTTGTTGTTGCCGGATTTCTCAAGCTTGGCCTGGGGTTAGCAGCAGCAACAGCGCCAATGTGGGGCTTTTCACCGCCAAAAATAGCGACAAGGATATCCCTTCCGATTATGTTGACATGACACGCAAGATCGTATTCGCCAGCATTCGTTTTAATTGAAAAATTGTCCATCGAGATTTAACGACCTTCCCATCCATGAAACAAATGATGCAGGATGCCAAAATAATACGTGATCGTATTTACTAATTAAGTACACACCTTACCACTATTTTCTTTAAATTGCAACGGTGAAAATAAATTGTTAAAATTTTTATTGACAATATTGGTAACAATAGATACTATTCCAACTATAGATATCCCCATATGAACTGATACTCTTTTACCTAATATATTATAGAGATGGTATCAAGTCATGTGAGGGGGACTATAGTTTCCGTATAATTATTAGGGATCGACCTTTGGCACATAAAATATTTTTTAAGAAAGGAGCTTGGTAATGGGAAAAAAAGACATCACTGATATGAGAGGAACAATCGAGTTTCTACGCAGTCAAGAAGGGGAGCTTTTAGTAGCTAAGGACCCAGTTGATCCAGTATTAGAGGTCGCGGGTATTCAGGTGGCCTTGGAGGAAGGGCCGGCTATTTTTTTTGAGAAGATGAAAGGCTATCCAGGGATGAGAAGTGTGGGCAATATTTTTTCAAGAAGGGATAGGATTGCCAAGCTTTTTGATGTTGATAACTGGAAAGAACTGAAATGGAAATGCCTTGATGCCATCAAGAAGCCTTTGCCGCCAACAGTGGTGGAAAACGCTCCTTGCCAAGAAGTTGTATATACTGGTAAAGACATAGATGTCTTGAGCTTTCTACCCGTTTTGAAGCACACGACCAGAGATGGCGCCCGGGTGATGGGTAGTGGCAATATCCTTATCTGCGACGAGTGGGCCCGGGGAGGCAAAGAGTTTTCCTATAAGAGGATGCATTTTCGCGGTAAGGATTGGGGATCAATAACATCCAGCCCGGCGACGCACACGGAGGCTATTATTTTCATGGACCATCGGACGGAAAATGTGCCGGTAACCATTAATATTTGCAATCCACCGGCAGCCATGATGGTTGCGGCTGCCGGTGGTGTGCACAGCATAATTCCTCTGGGTACGGATGAGATTGCCATTGCCGGGGCATTACAGGGGTCACCCATAGAAATAACCAAAGCAAAGACGATCGATGCCTATTCCATTGCAAAAGCTGAGATTGTCATCGAAGGCTACTGGACTACGGAGAAAATCTGGGAAACAGAAGAGGCGGAAAAGGATGGCAGGCAGGATGTGGTGCCATTCTTTCCGGAATGGACGGGATATTTAGGAAAGACGTGGAAAAGCCGCAAGTTTCAAATTACAGCGATCACCCATCGCAAAGATCCCATATACTATAATCAATTGGCCGCTTCCTATGATGGCGAATTCAATAGCTTTGATTTAAGAGAGGCGATGTTCTACGAGCTTGCCGATCGCCTTGTCCCGGGCCTGGTAGTTGATGTCCACCATCCTTTCGCATTGAGATTTTGGGGTGGGGTGATATACCAGGTAAAGAAAAGGAGGCCTCGGGACGAAGGCTACCAAAGAAATTTGCTTATTAATACTCTTGGAGCAGCACCCGGTATTCGTCTTGTGATTGTAGTTGACGAAGATGTAGATTTATATAGCATGGATGACGTTATGTGGGCAATTATGAGTAGAGCCGAACCGGCTACGGATTTTTTAAGGGGTGCGATGGGTTCAAGAGGGGTTGCCGCCCAACCGGGTGAGCAGGCAACGTTGCTCGAAGCCGGTGGTTTTGGTGGCGGCCTGGGTATCGATGCAACTGTACCATTTCTAGAGAAATGGCGCTTCGAGAGGGCTCATTACCCTTCTGATATGGTTGACTTAAAGAAATGGTTTAATCAAGAAGATATCGATAAGGCCAAAGCGCAGCAAGGCGATTATGCCAAAATACTGGCAGAGTTTGGGTGGGGATAAATTCTATGAAAAAACGTATTGTGATTGGAATTGCTGGTGCCAGCGGAGTAATTTACGGAGTAGAAATCCTAAGGTTGCTTGCCGATCAAGATATTGAAACACACCTAGTTATCTCTGAAGCTGGAAAAAGAAATATCGAGATCGAAACTGACTTTAAAGTCAGTGACATAGAGAAAATGGCCCATTACACATATGCCAATGAGGATGTCGGTGCCTCCCTGGCAAGCGGCTCATTTCTGACGGATGGAATGGTAGTGATCCCTTGTACTGTAAAGACCCTGTCAGGTATTGCCAACTCGTTCACCGGGAACCTTTTGGTGAGAGCAGCAGATGTTACCTTGAAAGAGAAAAGAAAGCTGGTTCTCGTGGTTAGAGAAACCCCACTTCATAAAGGGCATCTCAGACTCATGACCATGGCCGCCGATATGGGTGCCCACATCCTTCCGCCGGTGCCCTCTTTCTATCATAAACCAAAAACCATCGAGGATATTATCCATCAAACAATTGGAAAGGTATTTGATTATATGGGTATCCAGCATGACCTTTTTCAGCGCTGGGGAGAGTAAAGAGATAACACGATCATGAGGCCAATTGAATATCCAAACTTAGAAACACTTTTCCGGCCAAGGTCTATTGCCATTATCGGGGCTTCTGATGACGTCATGAAAGTTGCCGGGTTACCATTAAAGTTTGCCCTTGACCACAAGTACAAGGGCAAACTTTATCCGGTAAATCACAAACGTGAGACGGTACAAGGCTTGAAGGCCTATGCCGGCGTTAAAGATATTCCCGATGACGTTGATGCGGCTGTGATCGTTATACCGGCCGCAGCGGTTGCAAAAGCAGTTCAGGAATGTGCTGATAACGGTATCAAGGCTGTCGTAATAGGCGTTTCTGGTTTTGCAGAGCTGAACCAGGAAGGCAAGAAAAGGCAAGAGGAGATCGAGGAGATAGCAAAGAGAAGCGGAATAAGGATCTGTGGACCAAACACAAATGGGCTGCTTAATGTGCATGAGGGTATTTCTCTTGGTTTCTCTTTCGCTCAAGAGGTTGTGCTGCCTGGAAAGTTGGGTTATGTTTCCCAATCGGGTGCATTACTCAGTGCAACGGTTCCCCGATTCGCTGAAAGAAATGTGGGTATGAGCTATTTTGTTGGTGCCGGTAATCAGGCGGATCTGGAAACCTTTGATTACGTCCGATATCTCCTTGATGATACCAATACCGATGCCATAGCTGTCTATATCGAAGGGTTCAAAACGCCAATGAAGTTCATCGATTGTGCTGAACGGGCTCTGGAGAAAAGGAAGCCAATCGCGATACTGAAAATAGGGCGCTCTGAATTATCGGCTCGGGCAGCCAAGGGTCACACAGGGTCACTAGTGGGCTCAGACGCAGTGTTTGATGCTATTTGCAAACAGAAGGGCATTGCGCGGGCCGATGACTTTGATAGCCTCATCGCTATATCCTCGGTACTTTTAAAATGCAAACCGGCCCGGGGGGATAGCGTCGGGGTAATATCAAGCTCCGGCGGTGCGATCGGGCTAATAGCTGATCACGCGCTGAAAT
>JAFDDL010000378.1 GCA_019310865.1 Deltaproteobacteria bacterium
CCAAGTTCAGGTATTAGGCATTTCTGTCGCCAAATAGATAATAATGGCCGGGGGAGGCCAATTCGGATATTACACGAGAACAGAATGTTACGTCTTGGCGTGAAAAAAATATAAAAAAAGTTGGGGGGATTTTATTTTTCTTTCGTCTAAACAATTAACTGATTATTGTTAGACGGGCCCGTCTTGCTGTAAACGCAAACCATCACGGAAGGAGAAAAGAGCTTTGAGTAAAAGACAACTATTCCCTGTGAAAGGGAGCAACCCCACCGGTAGACGCCTTGCCAAGTTCAGTTTCGTACTGACTTGTTTCATTATCCTCTTAACAACCGCGGGAACTTCATTCGGCGAATCTTACAACGTCGATATCCCGTCCCAGGTTGCCGACCTGGCTTTTCGAGCCTTCGCGGAGCAAACCGATTACAATATGATTTATTCCATCGAGGATCTGGGAAATCCCAAAACACAGGCCGTGACCGGAACCTACTCAGCGGAACAGGCACTGGACATCCTGCTGGACGGAACCGGCTTGGGCTTCAAGAAAACCGGCGAAAAAACAATCGTAATAAAAAAGACATCTCCGCCTAAGGCAATTCAGACCGCAGTACAATCGGCCGACAAAGCCATCCAAAAATCCGGGAGCGCCGGCCAACCGAGAGGCGAATCCTACGACGATTACATGTTTGAGGAAACAATCGTTACCGCCACCAAACGAAATGTAAAGCTCCAGGATGTCCCGTTGGCAATCACGGCCTTGAACGAAAACAGGCTCAAGGAGCTCGGCGCTAAGGGTTTCGAAGACTTCGCAAACACAATTCCCGGCCTGGTCATGGGACAGGTGGATCGCAACCGTGGCAGTTTCGTGATCCGTGGCGTGGCGACGGTCGGCAACCAGACACAGTCACCGGTTGGCCTCTATATAGACGACATGCCCACCCTAGATTCGTTTGCCGCAACGAGTGCGCCCGACCTCAATCTCTTCGACGTCAACCGGGTCGAGGTGCTGAGAGGCCCCCAGGGCACCCTGTTCGGCTCGGGCGCGTTGGGCGGCGCCATTCGCGTCATCACCAACAAGCCTGAACTGACGACATTTGCAGTGGAGGTCGACACCGAGCTGTCGACGATAACAGACGGCAGTGAAAACTATGCCGTCAACGCCATGGTGAACGTCCCGGTGGTTAAGGACAGGTTGGCCCTGCGCGGGGTCGCATACTATCGCGACGAAAGTGGATGGGAAGACAATGTGGGGGTGGGCGTCGAGGAGAGCAACAGCAGTGTCACCTCAGGCGCCCGGATCATGGCGCGCCTCCAGGCCACCGACGAGCTGCAGTTGACCGCGACAGTTACTTACCAGAATATCGAGGTGGACGATGGGTATATGCTTAGTCTGTTACCGAATGGGCAGGTGGAAAGAAATACGTTTATGCTCGAGCCTTCCGAATTTGAGTTGACGATTTATAACCTCGCTGCCACATATGACCTGGGGTGGGCGGAGCTGTTTTCATCGACCAGCTATGGTGTTAAAGACACGTACTACGCCAATGATATAACAGCGTTAGCAACTGCGATTCTCGGCCTCCCGATCCCATCGCCCTTCGTAAGGAACGAGGAAGTGGGAACCTTTGTTCAGGAGGTTCGCCTGACCTCCAGTGACGAAAGCCGGCTCAAATGGATTGCCGGTGCCTTCTATCTGAAAGCCACGGATCCCAGGGTGTATGAGCAATCGATAACGATACCCGGTTCCGGCGCAATTTTCGGTCTATTCGGTTTTCCGTCGGACGTCATCTATAATGAGAACTCGGAAACTGAGACGCAGGAAAGGGCGCTGTTCGGCGAGGTAACATACGAGCTGACCGATGGGCTCGAGGCGACCTTTGGCATGCGATGGTTTGATTACAATTTTGATAGGCTTCAGGTGGTGGACGGCTTTCTTAACTTCGGACGGACTGAGGAACAGTTGGATGCCTCGGATAGCGGGGTGATCACCAAGTTCGTTTTGTCCTACCATGTCAATGATGACGCCATGGTTTACGCCCAGGCGGCCGAGGGTTACCGGGTTGGTAATGCGAATTCGGCGATACCCGATCCGACGGTCCCGGTAGAATATGGTCCCGACAGTCTATGGAACTACGAGATCGGCGCCAAGACGGTGTGGTTCGACAACCACCTGATCGCAAATGGCGCCATCTACTATATCGACTGGAAGGATATCCAGCTCGATCAGATAACGGGTCCTTTCAACTATATCAACAATGGCGGCGAAGCCCACACCATGGGCCTGGAACTGGAGCTTTCTTGGCTACCGATCCGTGGTTTGAACCTTTCAAGTGCGATTACCCTGATGGAAGCCGAGATTGATACTGCCAATGACCTCATTGGTGCCCGGAAAGGCGACAGGATGCCCTGGGTGCCGGAATTCTCCATTGCCAATGCCGCGCAGTATTCCTTCCCTGTACTAGGCGATGCCATTGGCCATGTTCGCATCGACCACCAGTATATCGGCAGGGCTTACAGTCAATTTAACCCTGCTGATTCCCTGGAGATGGGCCATTATCATCAGGTGAACCTCCGCGCCGGTCTGATGTTCGAATCCTGGGAGGTGTCGCTATTTGCTAGAAACCTGTTTGACGAAGATAGCGTCGCTCTTGGTTTTCGAAATGATATACTGGGAAATCAGCTTACGCAACAACGACCACGAATCATCGGGCTCAATGTGCGGGTAAGATTCTAACCGGTGCCATCAGATCGCAATCAGCTTGATTGGTTGCGCATTGAAAACAAGCAGCATGTTCTCTGACAGGTTGCTTGAAAATGGGACTAAATACGTAGATAAAGGTGTAGAACATTATGAAATGCAATACAAACAGAGAATAATAAAAAACATGAAAAAAAGAGCCAAACAATTTGGCCTAAAACTGGTGGAAGCAGCTGATTCAGTAGGGACTGATATCACTGTGCCATCAACAAATTAATTTAAAGTTTATTGGGAGATCTTTGTTGGATACTGAAAGGGTACCGACGCATCGGCTCATCGCCTTTGCCGCCCCGGCGTTTATTACGTCGCTCATGTACGGCCCCCTGGTCGGAATCCTTCCCACCATCTATGCCAAGTATTTCGGCTTGGCCTTGGGCGGGTTTGCTGTTGCGGGGTTCATGTATTTCGATA
This sequence comes from Deltaproteobacteria bacterium, assembly GCA_019310865.1. The sequence continues at coordinate 3,164 of JAFDDL010000378.1, forward strand.
CGTACCTGCTCATGGGCGATAAGTATCCGGTCATCTTTCTTCTCATAACGGCGATAACAATCTGGTTTTTCCCCATCGACGAGCGCCGTCAGCGAGTTATCAGACGCCGAATCGAGTCCCGTTCCGAGCGGGCACAACGCGAAGAAGCGTATTTATCTAAAACTACAGTCGAGAGTCGTGAGTCGAGAGTCAAGAGTCCAAGGATGTTATCTATTTGATTTTTTTGACCCTGTTACATCGACTGCAGTTTCATCGTTCATTGTGGGCGCTGGCGCCCATGGTGGTTTATCTGAACTTAGCCGATAGGAGTGAAGCATGAGTGAGCAACAACCTGAAAAACCGGCCTGGATGGTTGCCTATGAAAAGAAGCTTGCCACGTGGAATGCCGCACGGCAAGCGCGCCCGCCGGCACCCGATGTGCCCAAGATCGCACCGGATGAAACAGTGATGATGCCCATGCGGGACGGGGTCAGGCTGTTTACCGAACTGCATTTCCCGAAGGTGGGAGAGGGGCCGTTTCCCACCATCCTGATCCGAACGCCCTACCCCGATACGACCCAGCCGTTTTCTATGGCGCCGATCGAACTGTTCAGCAGTGCCGGTTACATGGTGGCGACGCAGTCCTGCCGCGGCGCCTGGAAATCCGAGGGAATGTTTCGTTTTTTCCAGAATGAACCCGAGGATGGCTACGACTGCATCGAATGGATCGCCGAACAGCCCTGGTCGAACGGCAAAGTAGGCATGTGGGGAGTCTCCTATATCGGCTCGACCCAGTGGCTGGCCGCCCGGATGCGGCCGCCGCATCTCACCTGCATTGCGCCGCTGTCGCCGGGAGGGATGTTTTTTTACGAAACGCCCTATATCGGGGGCGCTTTGTTTAAATGGCATTTGATGTGCTGGCCCAAGATGGTGGCCTGCCACACCTGGGATGAGATGGAATTCGATTATTTCTCCGAGGAAAGACCGGCGGAAGGCTCCCCGCTGTACACGGCTCTGAAACAAAGTCCCAACATCGAGGCGGTGAAGTCATGGCACAATGGCGACTTTGTCGAGGCGATGTTGGAACCCCTGGAACATCCGACGCGGGATGACTGGTGGGACCGCATTATGCTCAAGCCGGAGACGGCGGCTGACATCGATATCCCCGTTTTTGCCATTACCGGTTTTTATGACTTTGATCAGGTCGGCTGCCTGTACAACTGGGATCTGGTGGAAGCACACGGTGACGCGGGCCGGGGGAAGCGCCATCTTCTCGTTGGACCGTGGCGTCACTACCGGGTGACATCGGGACAAACCGTGCCCGTGGGAAAACTGACCTTCGGGGATAACGGCAATGTGCCGATGCCCCAGGTGATCCTGGACTTTTTCGATGCCT
>JAFDDL010000015.1 GCA_019310865.1 Deltaproteobacteria bacterium
CCTCACCCTCCGTGACGGGCACCAGTCCCTGTTTGCCACCCGGGGCCGCACCGAGGATATGATCCCAGTGGCCGAAATGATGGACGAGGTGGGCTTCTGGGCCGTGGAGACCTGGGGCGGCGCCACATTCGACACCATGCATCGGTTCCTCAATGAAGATCCATGGGAACGGATCCGGACCCTGAAACGCTACATCAAAAAGACGCCCTTTTCCATGCTGCTTCGGGGACAGAACCTGGTGGGTTACCGCAATTACGCCGACGATGTGGCAAGGGCCTTTGTGGACCGTGCCGCCGCCAACGGCATGGATATTTTCAGGACCTTCGATGCGCTAAACGATTACCGGAATTTTGAAACCGTGGTCCCGGTCATCAAGGAATGCGGCAAGCATTTCCAGGGCTGCATCTGTTATACCCTGACCGAACCGCGCATGGGCGGCGAGGTTTACGGCATCGACTACTTCGTCAACAAGGCCAAAGCCCTGGCGGACATGGGTGCAGACAGCATCTGCGTCAAGGACATGGCCGGACTCATGGCCCCCTATGACGCCTATGAATTGGTCAAAGCCCTCAAAGCGGCGGTCACGCCCCCCATCCACCTGCACAGCCACTTCACCTCCGGCATGTCGCCCATGACGCACCTGAAAGCCATCGAGGCCGGCGTGGATATCATCGACACCTGTATGACCCCTTATGCCTATCGGACTTCTCATGCCGCCATCGAGCCGCTGGTGATGACCCTGCTGGGCACCAGCCGCGACACGGGATTCGATATTCAGCTTCTGGCAAAAATCAACGGTGTCTTTGAAAAACAAATCCTGCCCAAATACAAACATCTTCTGGACGATTCCAAGGTATCGGTCATCGACATCAACGTTTTGCTGCACCAGACACCGGGCGGCATGCTCTCCAACCTGGTCAACCAGCTCAAGGAGATGGACGCCCTGGACCGAATCGACGATGTTTACAGAGAACTTCCGAAGGTTCGAAAAGAACTGGGACAGATTCCACTGGTCACGCCCACCAGCCAGATCGTGGGCACTCAGACCGTCAACAATGTGCTCTTTGACGATGAAAACGAGCGCTACAAGATGATCACCGGCCAGGTCAAGGACCTGTGCTACGGCCTGTATGGAAAAACCGCGATTCCCATCGATCCCGAAGTCCAGAAAAAAGCCCTGAAGGGCTATCCGCGCGGCGAAGAGCCCATCACCTGCCGACCCGCGGAGGTCCTGGAGCCTGAAATGGAAAAAGCCAAGGCGGAAAGCAAGGGACTAGCTGCGGACATCGATGATGAAATCCTGTACGCCATCTACCCGGTAACCGGTAAGCGGTACCTGAAATGGAAATACGGCAAGGAAAAAGCGCCCAAGGAAGTCCTGCCCAGAACCATGGAAGAGGTCCAGGCCGATGATGATCTGATCAAAAAGGCCAAGGCCGGACTGCTTTTGGAAAAAACGGACAAGGTGGCCCCCGAAAAGGGTGAGCATCTGCGAACCTTCAACGTGTTCGTGGACGAAGATTATTTTGAGGTGGGTGTTGAATCACAAGACGGCGCCCCCATGGTCAGCTATGTCCAGGCGCCTCCAGCAGCTGCTGCAGCGCCGGCTCCGGTGGCTGTGGCCCCCCAAGCCCCTGCGGCCCCCAAGCCGGTCGCACCACCCGCGCCGCCGAAACCGGCTGCAGCACCCAAACCGGCCGCAGCGCCGGCGGCTGCCGAGGCCGTGGACGGCACACCGCTGACGGCACCCATGCCCGGCATGATCGTCAGTGTTGAAAAAAAGGTCGGTGACGAAGTCAGCCAGGGCGATACCCTGGTAGTGCTTGAAGCGATGAAAATGGAAAACGCACTGCCCGCTCCGGCAACCGGCACCGTTAAGGCCATCAACTGTGCATCGGGAGATTCGGTGGGCAAGGGCGATGTCCTGTGCGTAATCGGATAGAGGATTAAGAACATATGAACATTCATGAATATCAAGCAAAAGAATTGTTTGGGAAATACGGCATCCCCATTCCCAAAGGGGGGCTGGCCCTGAACGCCGACGAGGCACAATCCGTGGCAAAAACTCTGGGCGGATTTCCGGTCGTGGTCAAGGCGCAGATACATGCGGGCGGCCGCGGCAAGGGCGGCGGCGTAAAACTGGCCGGTTCTCTGGACGAAGTAGCCGATCTGGCCTCTGAGATCATCGGCATGAATCTGGTCACCCACCAGACCGGCCCGGAAGGAAAGCAGGTCAGAAAGGTGCTGGTGGAGCAGGGGCTGAATATCGCAAAAGAACTATACTTGAGCATCATTCCGGATCGCGCCACGGCGACCATCGTCATCATGGCCAGTGAAGCCGGCGGCATGGATATTGAACAGGTGGCGGCAGAAACCCCGGAAAAGATTATCCGGGTTCACGTCGATCCGCTGGTGGGCATCGGAGCCTACCACTGCCGGGAGGTTGCCTTCGGTTTGAATCTGGCGCCGGCGGTCATGAAACCGTTTAATAAAATGCTCATGAGCCTCTACCGGTTGTTTGTCGACACCGATTGCTCACTATTGGAGATCAACCCCCTGGTCATCACCCGCGAGGAGACGGTCATCGCCTTGGACGCCAAGGTCAATTTCGATTCCAACGCCCTGTTTCGCCACAAGGATATTCTGGCATACCGCGACCTGGATGAGGAAGATCCCCTGGAAGTGGAAGCCTCCAAATACAACCTGAACTACATCAAGCTCGACGGCAATGTGGGCAATATGGTCAACGGGGCCGGTTTGGCCATGGCAACCATGGACATCATCAAACAGGCCGGCGCGCAGCCGGCCAATTTCCTCGACGTGGGCGGCGGCGCCAGTGCGGAAATGGTGGAAAACGGTTTTCGGATTATTCTCGGGGACAAAAACGTAAAAGGGATTCTGATCAATATTTTCGGTGGAATCCTGCGATGTGACGTCCTGGCCCAGGGTGTGGTGCAGGCCGCCGAGAAAACCGGCATTACCATTCCGGTGGTGGTGCGCATGGAAGGCACCAATGTGGCGCAAGGACGCCGAATCCTCGCGGAATCCGGACTCAATCTCATAACGGCCGCTGATTTGAAAGATGCCGCCCAAAAAGTAGCGGATATTGTGTCCGGGTAACAGGGAGGAAAACGATATGAGCATATTTGTTGACACTGAAACAAAACTGTTGGTGCAGGGAATTACCGGCAAGGAAGGCCAGTTTCACACCCGGCAATGTGTCGCTTATGGGACCTCGGTCGTTGCCGGCGTGACACCGGGTAAGGGCGGTCAGGACATGGACGGAATCCCGGTTTTCAATACCGTGAAAGGGGCTCGGAAGGAAACCGGCGCCAACTGCAGCATGATCTTCGTCCCGCCCCCCTTTGCAGCCGACGCCATCATGGAGGCAACCGACGCGGGCATCGAGTTGATCGTCACCATCACCGAGGGCATTCCGGTGATGGACATGACCAAGGTGAAAAATTTTCTAAAAACCGCCAATTCACGACTCATTGGGCCTAACTGTCCGGGTATCATCACGCCGGGTCAGTGCAAGGTTGGTATCATGCCGGGACCCATTCACAAACCGGGTGGGCCGGTGGGCGTGGTATCGCGATCCGGGACCCTCACTTACGAAGTGGTTCATCAGCTCACCCAGCAGGGTATCGGCCAGAGCACCTGTGTGGGTATCGGCGGCGATCCGGTCAATGGCACCAATTTCATCGATTGCCTGTCGGCCTTTCAAGCCGATGACCAGACCGGAGCCATCGTCATGGTCGGTGAAATCGGCGGCACCGCAGAGGAAGAGGCCGCCCAGTACATCAAAGAAAACGTCACCAAACCGGTTGTGGGATTCATCGCCGGGCTGACGGCCCCACCGGGACGCCGGATGGGCCATGCGGGCGCCATTATCAGCGGCAGCAGCGGTACGGCCCAGGCAAAGGTTGAAGCCATGAAAGCCGCCGGGATTCACGTCAGTGAAAATCTCGGCACACTGGGCGAGCTGTGCGCTAAGGTATTTTAATCCACGCGGCTACTCCAAGAGGCGTCCATGCACGAAATGGGCATAGCCATGCAAATCATCAAGATCGCCGAGGCGGCTATCCCCGCTGATCTTGAAAATCCCCGGATCGCCCGAATTAATTTGCGCATCGGCAAATTGTCGGCCGTGGTGCCGGAAAGCCTCCGATTTTGTATGGAATTCGCCGGTAAGGACACGGTTCTGGAAGATGCCGAACTGGTGATCGAAGAAATTCCGGTGGTCGCCCAATGCCATAAATGCGACAACCAGTGGACCATCACCGGACCGGTTTTTACCTGTCAAAAATGCCAAAGCGGCGATATTGAGGTGCTTTCAGGCCGGGAGCTCGATGTGGAATCCATCGAGTTGATAGATTAACCCAAAGCACTGTCAAACCCCAAGGAGGATCCATGGAAGTTAAGGTTGTCAAAAAGGTGCTCGACGCAAATGATACATTTGCACAACAAAACCGGGATCGATTTTCCCAGCAGCATCTGTTTGTCCTCAACGTGATGAGTTCTCCCGGATCCGGTAAGACCACCTTGCTTGAAAAAACGCTCGCTCAGATCATGCCGGACATTCGCAGTGCCGTCATCGTGGGCGATATCTGCACATCCCATGACGCCGATCGTTTGGCTAAATCGGGCGCACCCGTAGTTCAAGTCAATACGGATGAATTCGGCGGCGACTGTCACCTGGCGGCCCATGTCATCGGAAAAGCGGCCGATAATTTCAATCTCAACGATCTGGATCTTTTAATTGTCGAAAATGTCGGCAACCTGGTTTGCCCGGCGGAGTTCGATATCGGTGAAGATGCCCGGGTGGTGGTGCTCAGTGTCACCGAAGGCGAAGACAAACCGGCCAAATACCCGCTGATGTTCAGAGAATGCGACGCAGCGCTTCTGAGCAAAATTGACCTGCTCCCCCATCTGGACTATGATATTTCGGCCACGGAAGACTACATCCAAAAAATCAATCCGAAGATGCCGGTCTTCCAACTCTCCGCCAAAAACATGGACGGATTTAAGCCCTGGCTGGATTGGTTGAAGCAGCAAATTCAAAACAAAACCTGAAAAAAGGAGAAAATAAAATGTCGAATTCAGAAAACTACGATGTGGTGATCATCGGTGCCGGACCGGGCGGATACGTCGCGGGGATCCGGGCTGCACAACTGGGATTAAAGGCCTGCGTCATTGAAAAAGACAAACCCGGCGGCGTTTGCCTCAATTGGGGATGTATTCCATCCAAAAACCTGCTGCAGCAGGCGGAACTGTTTCACGATCGAAAGGATCTGGAGGCCATGGGTCTGTCCATCGATACCAGTGGTTTTGATTATGCCAAGGTTCACAAAAAATCCCGGGGCGCCACCCAGCGCCTGGTCAAAGGCGTTGAATTTCTGCTGAAGAAAAACAAGGTAGCGGTTATCAAGGGGTCCGCGAAAATTCGCGATAAAAACACGGTGGATCTCGATGACGGCACCCAGATCAAGGGCAAAAACCTTCTCATCGCCACCGGGTCCCGACCCTTTCAACTACCGGGCTTTGAATGCGATGAAAAGCAGGTGCTCTCCTCCACGGGACTGCTGGCCATGACCGAACTGCCCGGCAGCATGATTATTCTGGGCGCCGGGGCCATCGGATGCGAGTTTGCCTATGTCATGAACGCCTTTGGCGTACAGGTGACCCTGGTGGAAATGGTGGATCACATCCTGCCCTTTGAAGATGAAGAAACCGTTGCGGTGCTGGCGAAATCGTTTACCAAAAGCGGTATTACGCTCATGACCAGCACGAAGGCGGTATCTTTGTCCAAAACGGATAAGTCGGTCACCGTCACCCTGGAAGACAAGGACGGTAACAGACAGGATGTCACGGCGGACAAGGCGCTAGCCGTATTCGGTCGCACCCCCAACACCGATGGGATCGGTCTGGAAAATATCGGCATCGAGACCCGGAAGGGGTACATCCCGGTGGGCGACTATTGCCGGACCACCACAGCCGGGGTTTATGCCATTGGTGATGTAGTGGCCACACCGCTGTTGGCCCATGTGGCCTCCAAGGAAGGGGAAATCGCCGTGGAACATATGGCCGGCCATGAGCCCGATCCGAAGATCGACATCAACGCCGTGCCGTCTGCCATCTACTGCGAGCCCCAGGTTGCCAGCTTCGGATTGCGCGAGTCCCAGGCGGTAGCCGATAAGATCGCCTTCAAGAAAACCATGTTCCCATACCGCGGTATCGGAAAGGCAACAGCCACGGGAAAATCCGACGGCATGATCAAGGTGCTCTACGATCCGGAGACCCATGAAATTCTCGGGGCGCACATCGTGGGTCACGACGCCACCGAATTGATCCACGAGCTGCTGCTGGCCAAAGTTTCCGAGTTGGTGCCCGAAGAGGTCGCCGGGATGATTCACGCGCATCCCACCATTTCCGAAGGCTTGATGGAGGCCTTGCGGGGTGTGGACGGCCAGCCGATTCATATGTAATCTATTGAGGAAGGTGACAATGGATGCGGGAAAAACAAGACATCCGCTGGAAGCAGCGACTTCAAAATTTTGAAAAAGCCTTTTTACTGCTTGAAAGGACTCTGGAAATAAAAAATCCCTCTGAAGTGGAAAAAGGCGGATTCATCCAGTTCTACGAGATGGCATTTGAACTGGCCTGGAAACTGATGAAAGATTACCTGGAGGAGCAGGGTCTTACGGTCAATTCACCCAGACAAGCCATCAAACAGGCCTTTCGGTCCGGTGTTATTGACAACGGGCAGCAGTGGATTGACGCTCTGGAAGATAGAAATCTGACAACACATACCTATGATGAAAGCATCGCCGATAAAGTCGTCTCTGCAATTCGTACGTCCTATTTCCCAATTTTGCATCAGCTGTATTCCACCATGAAAAAAGAGACGAAAAAATGAACCATGGGCTCCAGAAACGAGATATTGATAGCATCACTAAGGCTTCTGAGGAATTGCCTGAAATCGAAGAAGTTATATTATTCGGATCCCGTGCAAAAGGAAATTTCGAGAAAGCCTCTGACATCGATTTGGCTATCAAGGGGAAAACTATAACCAATATCACCGTGACGCGACTGAGCAGCCGACTGAATGAAGAACTCCCTTTACCCTATTTCTTCGACGTCGTGCATTTCGAATCCATCGGAAACCCGGATTTGATCGGGCATATTGATAGAATCGGAAAGGTTATTTATAGGAAGAAGTTCCGGCCAAAATGATGATCCGCTTGGTACCGGTTACACTACCGATCAATTGTCAAAAACAGATTTCATTTTGAAGCAGGCGTTATACGAATCGGAGAAGGCGATGGTCATGCGTTCTGAAATCTGAGACAGCTGTTTGACACCCATCAGATCAACATACATAAAAAAGCCGGAGGAATGGCGCTTAAGCCAATGTCTGGCAACTACATTTTTAACCAGGGACGTCTTACCCATATTGCGCAAAAGTGTTAAGTGTTGAGACCTGACCCCTTTCAGTACAGCTTTCTACTTAATTCTAGTCCGTTTTCGATACCAAATCAGAAGACAAACCACAAAAAACACAAGAAGTGCAATGTAACCAGCCGGGCTGGTTGGGGCAGCGTTATGGCCTTCAAAACCCGCCATTGGTGCGCGATCTTCCTCACCACCAAAGAAATCAGGGTCAAGAAAGACTTTCCATACCGGGATGTTAACAATTTCGCCTCGGGGAAAGGCGTCATATTCGGCTTTGAGGGCATTTACAACGCCTTGGTTACTTACCGCCACGTTGTTGTTCTCAATTGGGTCCTTAATAATATCATAAAGTTGCAATTCGCCCGAAAAAGATATGACAAGTTTCCAGTTGCCTTTCAAGTAAGCACCAGCTTCTGGACAATGAGTAATAAATGCCTTGGCTTTTGGTGTCGACTTTTTGGTCAATAAATTCCATACCTCCACGCCATCGACAACTTGATTTTTCACTGGAGCCAGCCCGGCAGCTGTAATCAGTGTCGGCAACACATCCTCAGCGGTAATGCGATAGTCCACCTTATGCTGTTTCAGAAGTTTTGGTGCATAAATGAATGAGGGCACACGGATTCCACCTTCCATCACCGATTTTTTACCGCGTTTTAAAGGGTAATTATCAGCGGCACTTTCCATGATGTTTGTCCGACCAAATTCCAAAAATTTAATCGGTAGCGGTGTACCGAGTATTTTCGGCAGGTAGGTTGCCAGGTTTTGTAGGGTTTTTGTGCTGGCGTTAAAATTCATCCCGCCGTTGTCACTCATAAACCAGACAATGGTGTTATCCATCATTGCTTCATTTTCCAGCACGCTGATGATTTTTTTAATACCCAAGTCCAGTTCTGTTACCATTGCCGCATGCAAACGGCGGAATTCATTTTTAAGATTTTGATACTGGGCGACGGTTTCCTCAGGTGCTTCATTGGGCATATGCGGCGCCGCATAACTGATCACCATAAATAGTGGGTTGTTTTTGTCTCTATTTTTAATCAGTCTGACCGATTCATCGGTTAACAGATGTGTGCTGTATCCTTTTTCCCGAAGCGGTTCACCATTGCGCTGCCAATCCAGAGAACCGCCATGCACATGATTATAATGCCCAATACCACCGGTTAAATATCCATAAAAATGGTCAAACCCCCTATTCTGAGGCCAGTAATCCTTTTTATATCGGCCAAGGTGCCATTTTCCCACAAGTGCGGTTTGATAACCTGCATTTTTAAAATATTGTGGCATCGTTGTGAGCGAGAGAGGAAGGCCAGTCGGATTGTTTTTACTGAGGGGGCCCATAATGCCTAAACGAATAGGTGATTGACCTGTCATTAGAGCACTGCGGGTAGGACTACAAGTGGGATGGGCATAAAATCGGTCTAGTTCAACACCTTCGTTTGCCAACGTGTCAATAGTAGGGGTTTTGATTTCGCTGCCATGATAACCCACATCATTCCAGCCCATATCATCGGCAACGATGATAACAATGTTGGGTTTTGATGCCCCTGCAGCACCGGTAAATAGGGCACATAACAGAATAAGAAGTGGAAAAAAGCGTTTAACTTTTTGAAACCTAGATCTCATCAATTTCCCCCCTCCTAAAATTTTGATTGATTACTTTGTAAACACATTTTCAGACTCATTTTACTGAAACAAGGATCTTTTAATCCTATCATATGTATCCATTTCAAACGGAAGATAATTATGATAATCGCTATAATTGATTTGTTCGAGATATAGGATACCGGAGGAACAAAAATGCTGCTATACCGGCAGGTGCCAAAAAGGGAACATTTCATGCCAAAATTCAATGCTTAAGGGCTCACGCAGGAAAGCGTAGTCTCCAAAAATAAATTTACATTTTAGGTCATGCAACATCTTGTATCAACATTGTTATTGACATAAAATGACCCTTTTGCCATACTCCAAATAGCAACAATAAGGTTCCTAGGGAAATGATGGGTTCATCGCATTCAGACACCCTTCTATAAAATTTCAAACAATATTTCATGGACGACCTTAAAACTTCAGCCATTGTATTGCCGGGTATCATCAATACCGCGATGAAACATGGTGTTGATATCCAAGGTATATTGCGCAAATTCGGCATTTCATTGGATTTAAAAGATATTACACAATCCACCATCAACCTTGAAGTGGTGCATGCCATTGTCATGGAGGTTGAAAAAGTCTCTAAAATTCCGGCGATGGGATTGCAGACCGGGGAAGACTTTAATTGGGATTACCTGCCACATTTAAAAACATATTTAATGTCAGCCTCAACACTTAGACACGCCTACCATGCCATGTGTCGCGCAAAGCAATTAATATCTCCCATATTGATTTTAAAACTGGAGGAGACTGAAACAAACGCTATACTGACACTCAAGCTGAATGCGGAACTCTCCCATGAAGACGAACGACATTATGTGGAAATGGTGTTTTCGACCATAAAAACCCTCTTTAGCAGATTACTAAATAAAGATTTCCTGCCAAAATTCGTGCACTTCCGCCACCAGGAATCCCGTTTATTATCCATTTATGAAGAATGCTTTAGGTGTTCAGTCACCCTGGATGCATCGGAAAATGCTATAATTTTTAACCAATCCATTTTAGATGCCCCGCTGCCTGGTGGATTTCCAGAAATTCACCATCAGGCGGAACAATTAATTGATCAGCAACTCTCCGACTCCCCATTACAAAAAGGGCTTGCGAAAAGTATCACCCGCATCATGCAAAAGCGCAAAAGCCTATTAACCGAGCCCATTGAACATGTGGCCCGTTGTCTGTATATGAGTTCCCGCACATTGCAACGCCGTTTATCCGAGGAAGGTGTGAGCTTTATTGAGCTGAAAGATCAGATCAGGTATAAGTTGGCCGTTTCAGCTCTTAAATCGGGGAAATTGAGTATCGAAGACATCAGCGAAGAGCTGGGATTTTCAGATCGTCACAGCTTCACCAGGACGTTTAAGCGCTTGTCCGGTGTTTCTCCTTCTGCATTTCGAAAAAAACACCTTGTTTGACATGGAGTGAACCTGTAATTGCAGCCGTAATTATTGCTTTTGACATGTTAAACCCTTTTTCATTCTATTTTGAATCCATTGGTTTTACTGAGTCGATCAGATGATGAATAAGCCGTTTCCGGACAGTGACCATTTCTTCTTCGGTCCAAACTTGAAATCCTCTTCCGGTTTTGAAACCCAGATCACCATTCGATACCAGATCTTTTAAAAAAGATGAAGGGGCCGGCTTATTTTCAAGATGACCAAGAAGATAATCGTGTATGGACAACGTCAGGTCCGTTCCGACTAAATCGGCATTCTCCAATGGCCCCAACACGGGCAAACGAAGCCCGAATCCGTATTTCACGCATTCATCAACCGTGGCCGCATCAGCGATTCCGCCTTCTACAATTGAAATGGCTTCCCGCCACAATGCATGTTGAAGACGGTTGGCCACAAAGCCGGGGACGTCCTTTTTCACCCTTACGGGATGTTTGCCCACCGCGGTCAGCAGATCGACGGCCTTGTTCACGACTTCCGGATCGGTCTCTTGTCCACGAATCACTTCAACCAATGGAATGAGATAGGGCGGGTTCCAGAAGTGCGTTCCAAGGATCCTGGCACGATTTTTTGCCATACAGGCGATTTCAGTAATGCTGATCACGGAGGTGTTGGTGGCCAGAATGGTTGACGCCGGACATACCGTATCAAGGTCTTTGAACAAGTTTTGTTTGATAGGCAAGTTTTCAACTACCGCCTCAACTACCAAACCGGCACTTTCAACCGCTTCTTCTAATATAGTGGATGGTTTAATCCGTTTTAATACGGTATCGATGTTTTCGGCAGGGAAAACGCCCCGCTCGGACATCGCGAGCAAGTTGGATTCGATATTGGCAATAGCCCGAGACAACAGATCTTCAGCAAGATCGAAAAGGCCGACTTGATGTCCATTAGCCGCGAACACCTGCGCAATCCCGTGTCCCATCAATCCCGCACCGATTACCGCAATATGTATTTTTCCCGACATGCTTGTTCCTATCCGGCCGTATATCCGCCGTCAACGCAAATGATGGCGCCGGGCTTGTTCACACCGGCGGCAGTGACCAATATGTCAATTCCCCCAAATCCATCCACGCATGTGTCGACAATGCGATTGACATCTTGTTCATCAATGGCTGAACCTGCGCAACACAACGCGGCTCTGCCTGCATCCGTTATCTCTTCAACAATGGGTTGAAGATTTTTCTCAGACCTTCCCGTGACCATGATCTTGGCACCAGCCGCAGCTAGTCCCAAGGCCGCGGCATGACCGAACCCGCCTGTGGCCCCAGTGATCAGGGCGACTTTTCCTTTGATATCAAAAAGATCTCTGATATTGGGTAACCCCATGTTTCACCTCTCTTTTCAGATCCTAATCATAGCTGTAAACCACCAGCATGCTGACCGGACGATTCGATTCGTTAATGATCGCTCTGCCTTCATTGGGTGCAATATAGATCAGATCATTTTTTACAAGAACAGTCTCTTGGTCTTCCGTCTTTATGGTAACTTCGCCATCAATAACAAAATAAACCTTTTCGCCAGGCGGACTGGCAAAATCCGCCCCGCCTCCGGGCAGGAAATAGCTCAGTCCTATCCAGAATTTCGTTGCACCGGTTTCTTCCTTCCCATGCAGTCTCAGGGCGGTCATGTCAAAATGCCCAGGCGCCGAATAGGGTTTTACGTCTTTTAGCGTTATTTTTTTCATAACTAATCCTCAGCGATTGTGGATAAATGTCAGTGCCTGTTTAAATCATTGTTTATTGGTCCCCGTCATCAACGATAGCGACCAGACGGACTATAGAGCCGTCTCCCTTCGTCCACCGGATAGGAAAGCCCGCAAGGGTTACCCGCATGCCGACAACCTGCTCAAGATCACCGCCGACATTCTCATATCCCATGATGCCGTTGCGCATTAACTGGTGATGACAGGGCTCCCATTCGGGAAAATCTTCCAGCACATCGCGCCCGGTCTCTCTCTTGTATTCTTCACAAATATCAGGCCGCAATGGCCCCGGGCCATGGGGGCCAATGGCAGTAGCCAGAGGGTGGTCCAGGGCCTGCTGGTCAACCCCGACACATTTAACACCCTTTTCCACGAACCATTCACCGGCTTCTTTATAAAGTCCCGGCGAATAACAGAAATATTCAGTACTGTCTGAATACTTCTTGTGCCAGCCGGTATGAACAATAACGATATCGCCCGGTTCAATTTTCGGCCTTGCGTTTTCCAAGTCTTCCGGCGTAATCACCCCCCATTTTTTTTTCGGGATATCCACTATAACACCGGTACCGTAGTACTTATCCAGAGGAATCTCGTCCGTATACATTCCTCCCTCAAAGACATGGGCCGGCGAATCGGCATGTGTGGTGCAATGCATGGTGGTTGTAATGACCTGTGAAAGAACGCCGGATTTGGCATGATAATGCATGCGTTCAATTTTGACATCCGCAAAATATGGCCAAAGTGGTACCTTGTCACCAAATGGATGACTCAAATCTACAAGTCTTTTTTTGCCCATAATAAAATTCTCCTTTTCAATTCCTTCAATGTTGGCTGCCAGGTTGATTGATCATTGAATTCAGCTTGCGCCGATTGCTCTACAATAAATGATACTCGCGCTTGCGAAGCCAGGCTTCGGGGATCATGGGATCTTTAAGGTGATCCGACTTTTCCAGATCATCAAAGGCAAGTTCATTTTTCCGCACATCCTCACGCAGTTCTTTATTCTCAGCCGGTATTTCGTAATCAGGGTCCGTATACCATCCTGCATCTGCGGTATTTGAAGGGTCATACTCATTTTTCACCTTCTGAATCAGTTTGTCATAATCCATCGCCTCAGGAGAGAAGGTGGCAGAACCTGCAGGGCCGAAACTGTTAATGGAAATACCTAGGTTGTTTTTGATTGACGCCTCGTTGGTCTCCATGACAAACCGGGCCTGTCCTTTAATTTGTTTCGGGTCGTTGGGATCATACAGAGCAACGGTCTCAATATGGCTGTAGCTTCCATTCTCATAAAGACCACCGTGTCCGCCATCACCATCGTCATCAACAATTTCTCCACGTTCAATAAACCGTTTTTTGACTGCAATCCCTACCTGAGCGCTCCTCACCGCCATATCCCAAGGTGAAATGGTGCCCAATGATGTGCTGAAATTGCCGCCCAGTAATATGGTACAGCGCACATTTGTGTCCGCGCGGATAAATTTCCCGTACATGAGTGCATCCAGCGGATTTCCGGTTTTCAATACGGAAAGTCCGTGGTGTTTGATTTCCTTGACGATCAGACCAATCATTCCCGGAACGGATTTGATTATATTGAAAATTCCGATTCTTTTTATGTATACACGCAGAAAGCGGGCTTTATTCATCAGGCCGGTAAACCCTCCGTCACTGCCTAGAAATCCGCCTTTCACGGATTTTACAATTTTTGAGATCACTTTCTGTTTATACCGGTATTCATCCTTGTGACGAGCTGTATACAGGGTGTACAGGTTGTGCGTAAACGCGCGAAACATGGGGACTTTAAGTCCTTTAATTGCTTCGTTTCCATTGGAATACAACACCGGGACGGTTAGATTCGGAGCATTGCGAAGCGCATAATTTGCGATCTCCGCTTCTCCCAACGCATAACCAAGATCTGCCATTTCTTTCCAGCTTTCCACTCCCAGCGTCCCGATAATATGGTGTTCCGGAATCATCGTCATTTGATTCGGAACCTTCCCATACATATTGATCTTTTCAGGGCCATCCCAGGGATAGAGTTTTACGGCAGCCTTTGTAAAAATTCCCAGTCCTCCCATGGCACCGGCAAATCCTCGAATAATCCCCCGGATGGAAGGTCCCGGCCCATCGCCGGAAAACATTTCTCCACTGCTGTCGAAAGAGCCAACCTGAACGATTTCACCGTCCGGTAGCACCCATTCAAACCCCAACAGGTTTCGTCCGGCAAATCCATAGGCAAGGCCACCAGGCCCGTGTCCGTTAAAAGATGTCGCAGCAGCCAATTGAGAAGCCTGACCCCCGGCGCCGATGATGTGGCAGTTCAAACCGAGTTTCATGGCTTCGGTTTGCAGTTCATTGTTGGTGACGTAAGTCTCAACCACCGCGTACATATTTTTTGTGTCGATCTTGATCAGTTTGTCCATGCGGCGCAGATCAACCTGGACGCTGTTGTTTTCCTTCCGGGGCGCGTTCCAGGGACCCTGACCGGAGCCCATGGGCTTGCATTGAATGCCATGTTGATGACAATGCTTCAGTATCTCGGAAACTTCTTGTGTCGTTTCCGGCAGTACGATGGCAATGGCTCTGGGCATGAAATGCGTGGTGTCGCCGAATAGCTCAGCGTTCATTTGCCATGCATAACTGTCTAAGATACAGGGGTCCGTCTCAACCCATTGTTCACCGACAATTTCCCGCAAACCTTCGATAAAAGCCCGCTGCGCTTTTGCCGTCATTTTCTCAAAGGGTGCTTTGGTCTGCTTATCATCCGCAACCGTGTCGATCGGTTTATTTTTTTCATGATCAGCGGACGCTTTATCGGATGGCATCTTTTTTTTTGCGCTGGTTTTATCAGCTGTTTCAGTGTTACCGCTCATGATGGTCCTCCTATAGACAAGACTGAGCCAGAAGTTCAGTCAAAGAAACGACATCAACATTTGGATATGCTTTTGCTGCGTCCCTTAAGCTCTGATAAGCTTGCGGGCATTCCGTGACAATCGTCTCAATACCGCAGTCAATGGCTTCCTGAACCCTTTTTTTTGAGGTTGCCAAGACAAAGGCGGGCATAATAGTCTGAGCCTGACCGGTTTCACCGGCGCTATAGGTATATTCCCTTTTTAGACTGAACTCCAAAGCCGGTTTGCCTGTGATTTTTAACAACACCTTCCTGGGAGCTTCAAAAACGCCGTTGGTGCCGTAGTCAATTCTGCGCTCCGGAATATAGGCCCGGATGCCGCGCCCCTCTTTTTCATTCGTTCCTTCCCAGAAAATAAATTTCCCTCCCAGGCGCCCGAGGTAGGTGGGGTCGTGCCACCCGATACTGTTTCGGTTTACAGGCTTCCCTTTGAATGACCGTTTTTTCAGCATTTTTTCATAAATCTCGGTGACATGATAACTGGGAACATTTATATCGACATATTTTGGCGTTTGGGATCTCAATGTGCTATAGTCTTCAGCAGACAGGCAAATGATCTTTTTTGCTCCGCTCCGTTTGATCGCGTCCGCAACCTTAACGGACTGTTCATGAAATAATTCCCGATCACCGATCTCCAGAGCTGCTCGACCAATATAGGGCTCCTTGTCCAACAACAATTGAAACCGAATGCCGCCAAGTTCAAGCAATTTCAGCATCTTCTGCATCCAGTCCTTGAATGCGGCGTCATAGGAAAAATGCGGGCCTGCCCAGAGCAGCGTTTCGGCGCCAGGCGTATGCATACTTGCAGGAACCTGAACTGCCGCATTCTTCAATCCGGTCAAAGGATATCCGCTCACTTTGATATGTTCTAGAATGGCGTTATGGGCATCATCGGTTTTCCCCTCTAAAAACACTTTGTTTCTAAGCATCAAAAGTGTTTCCAGCAATTCGATATCCGCATTATATTTACAGCTGACGTCACAGGAACCGCAAAGCGTACACCCGTAGACGGTTTTGCAAACAGCCTCTGTGATCTTGCTGCGCCCTTGCATCAGGCTGCTGCTCATGATCATCTTGCCGCCTCCGGAATTCGAGTGAAATTTAAAATAATCAAATGAAGGACAGCCGATGGAGTAGGCTTTGGATTCCACGCGTGCAAGTGGGGGAAATTTGCACATGTTGCAGCGGACACATTTTTCCGTTACCCAGTCCATCTCTTCCAGTGATATAAAATTATTGTTGAGTATTCTTTTAGTCATAATGCCTTCTATTTCAATTGGTTATTGGTATTAAGCGGCTTCCTTTTTTTTTCATTGGAAAAAATCAAACTGTTTGGTGAAAAAATACGGTCAGGATCAAAAATATTTTTCAATTTCCGGATGATGGGCAGTCCGGATTCACCGGCAAGCGAAGCTTCGCTGAAAGCACCGTAAGGTCTACTGAAAAAAGCTCCATGAGATTTCAGAGTTTCTGCCAGAAGGCCAAGCATTTCATCAGAAGCACTTAACGCGGATGAATCTGTTGGGAAAATAAATTCCATATGACAACACCGTCCGCCTAACTGTGGCTGAATATAACAAAGCACATTTCCCCACCCTC
>JAFDDL010000379.1 GCA_019310865.1 Deltaproteobacteria bacterium
TTCGAGTAAAAAATCCGTCTGGCGACATAAAAATGCCGGTACTTGTATGATATCAAGAACGTCGGACACCTTTTCAACATCTTGAATTCGATGGACATCGGAAATTACCGGTATGTCCAGAGCCGATTTGATGTGTGCCAGGATGGTTAACCCCTCCTCGATGCCGGGTCCTCGAAACGAATGGATGGAGGTGCGATTTGCTTTGTCATAGGAGGCTTTGAAGATAAAGGGAATTCCCAGCTTTTCAGTTATCGACTTCAGGTCCCTGGCGATATCAAAGGTCAATATGGGATCTTCAATGACGCACGGGCCGGCAATCAATGCCAGCGGACAATCTTGTCCGATCCGAATGTCTTTAATTTGAACACGATGGGGGGTCATATTCATTTCCGAGCCTAATCTGTTTTCGGGGACAATTGAGCGCAACGGTTTCAACATGCCCCTGGTATGGATTGTTCTTAAAACCCGAGTCACCACTTATCGTGCAGTCTTATAAAAGTCAAGAAACGAAAGGCCGGCTTTGAACGGAAACGAACCCCATCAAGGGCTTAACTTTGCCTTGATTCCCGCCATCGAAGCTGATATGGTAAGCGACCGTTTATTTAGGAAAGGAGATTTGGTAACTAATTGAAACGAAAAGAGAAAAAAAGCAGGAAATGGTTGATCGTCTTCCCGGTAGCCCTGTTGATCCTGGCAGTCTGGCCGGTAATAACCAGGTTTGAGGGGACCCAACCGGTACTGACCCTCAGTACCATCCCGGAACTCGTGGGTCAATCGACTGAAATACCGCTTACCGTTTTCGATCGCAAAAGCGGGCTGCGGAAAATCTGGGTCGGCATTTTAAAGGATGGAACGGAGACCGTTTTATATGAAAAGACCTTCCCAAAATCGGGAATCTTGGGGAGTGGCACCATCAAACAGGTACCCGTTTCAATTGAAGTCAAACCCGGAGAGCTTGGACTATCCGATGGTTTGGGTATCTTAAGGATCGCGGCATGGGATTATTCATGGCGGCGCTGGTGGCATGGAAACAGTGCATACAACGAATACAAAATTCGAATTGATACGCGCCGTCCTGAAATAGATGTTCTAACCCGATTTCACAATATCGCCCAGGGCGGCGCTTGCCTTGCCGCGTATCGGCTTTCTGAAGCGTGTAACATCCAGGGCATAACGGTGGGCGATAACTTTTTCCCCGGGCATTCGGGCTATGTTCAAGACGACACGATTCACCTTGCCTTGTTTGCATTGCGACATGACCAGGGAACAAATACACAAATTTTTCTTACCGCCACCGATTTTGCCGGAAACACCACCAGAGCCGGATTGCACAGTAACATTTTGCGGAAAACCTTCGCTACGGATACCATTGCTATTTCTGACAAGTTTCTGAATTGGAAAATGCCGGAATTTGCCGCTGAGGTCGGCAGCACACCCGATGCGTCTCAGCTTGATGCGTTCCTGAAAGTCAACCGCGAGCTTCGATCACAGAATTTTGAAACGATCAAACAAAGCTGTCAATCTACCGACACCCGGATGCATTGGAATGGGGCGTTTCTTCAACTTCCCAGATCCGCATCCAGGGCTCGCTTTGCGGAAAAACGGACTTACCGGTATAAGGGACGCATCATTGATCATCAGACGCATCTTGGAATTGACCTGGCATCGCTCGCACAGTCACCGGTGCCCGTTGCCAACACCGGACGGGTTGCGTTCACCGGTGGTTTGGGAATATATGGAAAAACCGTGATAATTGATCACGGTTTCGGTCTTTTCAGCCTCTATGCGCACTTGAGCCGAATCCAGGTAGACACGGATCGGCTGGTGACCCAGGGCGATATCATCGGCAATACCGGAATGACCGGCATGGCCGGAGGCGATCATCTTCATTTCAGTATTTTGATTCACAATACATTCGTTAATCCACTTGAATGGTTGGATGCTCAGTGGATTCAAAATAACATCGCCAATAAAATGCATTCGATAAAAACGAGATCGGGGCATCCGTGATAGACAATATGCACTCGGTGAACCCCGGTTCACATTTCCAAGCCAAAGCGGCGACAGAAACGATCCGAGCCTTTATCGCCATCAAAGTGCCGAACCTGGTCCGGGAAACCGTTCGAAATCACCAACAGATTCTGCAGCGCAGCGGCCTTGGGATGAGATGGGTGCGCCCGGAAAACATTCACCTGACGATGCGGTTTTTCGGGGATGTGAATCGATCTGCTTTGGGTGAAATACATGCCGCCATGACAGCTGCGGTTCAAACCGTTTCCCCCTTTTACTTGCAGGTTCATGAACTGGGTGTTTTCCCAAATCTCAAGCGACCCAGGGTGCTTTGGCTCGGTATTCGTGATCCAGTTGACAGATTGGTGACCCTGCATGATGCGCTTTCCCTTGAGCTGACATCAAGGGGATTCCCGCAGGAGAAACGACGTTTTGCCGGTCATGTGACCATTGGCCGTGTCAAAGGGCGCCTGAATTTGGAACGACTTAGTGAGACGGTTATGCAATCTAGCGATTTACCCGGCAAGGCGTTTCTGGTGGAAGAGATCTACCTGATGCAAAGTGAACTTAAACCCACTGGCGCGGTTTACAAATGTTTGGAAACAGCGCCATTTCCCGAACAGTGAGACCATGTGAATCTTAAACCCCAAAATCGGTCAGGAGGCAATTCATGGGCAAAAGTATAGACAAAGATAGAGCAGTGGAAACAGCAATCGGACAGATCGAAAGGCAATTCGGTAAAGGCGCCATCATGAAACTTGGCAGCCGACCGGTTGCCGATGTGCCGGTCATATCAACCGGCTCCCTTGCGTTGGATAAGGCGCTGGGTGTCGGCGGCCTTCCCAGAGGTCGTGTCACGGAAATATTCGGCCCGGAATCATCCGGTAAAACAACCCTGGCCCTACATGCAGTCGCGGAAGCCCAAAATCAGGGTGGCATCGCAGCATTTATCGATGCCGAACACGCCCTGGACACCACATATGCCAAAAAACTGGGCCTAAACTGCGAGGAGCTTCTCGTATCCCAACCGGATACCGGAGAGCAGGCCCTCGAAATTGCCGATATGCTCGTGCGAAGCGGCGCAATTGACATCATCGTAATCGATTCGGTAGCCGCCCTGGTCCCACGCGCCGAGATCGAAGGGGAGATGGGAGATTCACACATGGGGCTTCAGGCCAGACTGATGTCCCAGGCCCTGCGAAAGTTGACCGGAACGATCGGTAAAACCCAGACGACCCTGATATTCATCAATCAGATTCGAATGAAAATCGGTGTGGTTTTCGGGAATCCGGAAACAACCACCGGCGGCAATGCACTCAAATTTTACGCGTCGGTTCGGCTGGATATTCGCCGAACCGGGGCCATCAAAGACGGGCAGGAAATAATCGGAAATCGAACGCGCGTCCGGGTCGTAAAGAACAAGATGGCGCCGCCCTTTCGGGATGCGGAATTTGACATCATGTATGGCGAAGGCATATCGAAAACCGGGGACCTTTTGGACATGGGTGTGGACCTGGAAATTATCGACAAGAGCGGCGCCTGGTATTCCTATTCCGGTGAACGAATCGGCCAAGGCCGGGAAAATGTAAAAAAATTCCTCAAGGACAATTCCGATCTGTTTGAGGGAATATCTCAGAAAGTTAAAGAGGCTATGGGCTTGTTGGTAAAGCCGGAAACCGAGAAAGAAGACGAATAACCCAAGGGATAAACTGATCCGGGAGCATCATCGATGACAGGCAATGAATTAAGAACCATTTTTTTAGAATATTTTAACAAACATCACCATCGAATTGTTCGCAGCTCTTCCATTATTCCTTCAGACGATCCGACCCTTTTGTTCAGCAATGCCGGTATGGTTCAGTTCAAGCGCATTTTTATCGGGGAAGAAAAAAGGGACTACACCCGAGCGGTGACGGCCCAAAAATGTATGCGGGTCAGCGGAAAGCATAATGACCTTGAAAATGTCGGTTATACGGCGCGGCATCATACCTTCTTTGAAATGCTGGGTAATTTTTCTTTCGGAGACTATTTCAAGGAAGCGGCCATCGAATACGCCTGGGATCTGCTGACGAACGGATATCAACTACCGGTGGAAAAACTCTGGGTCTCCATTTATCTCGATGATGACGAAGCTTACGATCTTTGGCACCAACGCATGGGTGTTTCGGAAGATCGGATTGTAAGGTTTGGTGAAAAGGATAATTTCTGGTCCATGGGCGATACGGGACCGTGCGGCCCCTGTTCGGAGATTCACATCGATAGAGGCGAATCGCGTGGTTGCGGAAAGAAGAGTTGTCGACTGGGATGCGAATGTGATCGATTTTTGGAATTGTGGAACCTGGTATTCATGCAGTTTAATCGAGATGCGGACGGATCCATGACACCGCTTCCCAAACCGAGTATCGACACGGGCTTGGGCCTGGAGCGCATTGCAAGCATTGTTCAAAATACACCGACGAATTACGAAACGGACTTGCTCCTGCCGATTATCAACAAAACGGAAATGCTCACCGAACGGGC
>JAFDDL010000380.1 GCA_019310865.1 Deltaproteobacteria bacterium
TTTCTAGGGTTCCCTCGGCGCACGACGGCACGCATTGCCCGCAGCCATCGCACAGTTCTTCATCTATCTGTATGATCTTTCTTTTGACTTTCATGGTTTCACCTTCTTTATTAAGGTTCGCTTTCCTGTGTTATCCTTGGATCTTCAGGCCGGCTGGAATACGTCCCGTGCCTGGGTCCGACCGGATTCGGTTAAAAAAGAGCCGGTGATGATTTTTTCAAGCCGCTCCGGGGCCATGGGTTTTTCTTTATGTGTTTCTTCAAGATTGACGATCAGATCCGCATCATACAGCGCCTTGAAGTTGATCGTCTCTTCGGATCTTGGATGATGATGGTGACCGACAATATCCACCACTTCGTCCACCAGCTTTTCGCCGGCCTTTAATTTGGACAGAATCGTCCGGGCAATGGGCGGCCCCTCCAGTTCCTGGTAAGAGGCCGCCGTGCTGCCGTGCTTTCTTTCCGCCTCATGAATGCCGATATCGTGCAGGTACGCCGCGCAGAGGATGACGGCCAGATTGCCCCTTTCGGCCTTTCCAATGGACTCGGCATATCGGGCAACCCGCATGGCATGACCGATCCGCTTGAAATCGGATTTGAAATACCGTTTCATTTCAATGGCCACCCGGTCTTTGAGCAGATTTTCTTTCTGGGCCAACAACTCAGGCGGCAGCGTGCCCAGGCATTGTTCTGCGTATTCGCAGTAAGACGCGCAACCGAAATCCATATTTGGATTCACAAACCGATGGCCGCACTTGCCGCATTTGCGCGTGGTGTCATCCTTGAAAAATTCCACCGGTTGGCTGCACTTGGGGCAGGGGGCCTCAAAAATGGCCCCCGGTTTCCAGTATCGACTGTCTTGGCCTGGGCATTTCATGGCAAACCTCCTAAGCCGGCAAAGCCGGTATGAAAGTGCTGAGTGCTAAGTGCTGGGTGCTAAGAGAAGGATTGTTTCTTTCAAATCGACAGAATTCCATGACTCAGTACTTGGCACTTAGAACTTAGCACTTTTCTGTTATCCCTTAACCCAAAATTGCCTGCAGATCTTCCGTTGCGGTTCCAATGGGCATGATGTTGAACTTTTCCACCAGCACATTGAGCACATTGGGGCTTATAAAGGCCGGCAGGGTTGGTCCAAGTCGAATGTCGCGAATCCCTAGGGACAAAAGCGTGAGCAGAATGACGCATGCCTTTTGCTCATACCAGCTCAGGATCATCGACAGGGGCAGATCGTTCACACCACATTCGAACGCCCCGGCTAAGGCCACGGCAATTTGTATGGCGCTGTAAGCATCGTTGCATTGCCCCACGTCCAGCAGGCGGGGGATACCGCCGATATCGCCCAGGTCCTTGTCAAAGAAACGAAACTTTCCGCAGGCGAGGGTGAGCACCATGCAATCATCGGGTATCTGTTCCACCAGCTCCGTGTAATAATTGCGGCCCGGCTTGGCGCCGTCGCATCCACCCACCAGGAAAAAATGCCGAATGGCCTTGGCCTTGACCGCCTCAATGACCTTGTCCGCCACGCCAAGCACCGCATTTCGGGCAAAGCCCGTCATCACGGTTTTTCCCGGTTCGTCCTGGGCAAAGCCTTGCATCTCCAAAGCCTTGTTGATAACCGGTGTGAAGTCCTTATCGGCAATGTGCTGCAGGCCGGGCCAGCCCACCAGACCGGTTGTAAACAAGTTGTCCGCGTAAGCATCCTGGGGCCTTTGAATGCAGTTGGTGGTCATCAGAATGGCGCCCGGAAATTGCGTGAATTCCCTGGCCTGGTTTTGCCACGCCGTTCCGTAATGACCGTAAAAATGTGTATATTTTTTCAGTTCCGGATATCCGTGGCAGGGCAGCATCTCACCATGGGTGTAGACATTGATTCCCTTGCCTTCGCTCTGTTTCAGAACTTCTTCCAGGTCCTTTAGATCATGGCCGGAAACCAGGATCGCCTTGCCCTGTTTGGCGCCCAGCGGTACGGCCGTTGGAACCGGATGGCCATATGCGCCCGTGTTTCCGGCGTCAAGCAATTCCATGGCCCGCAGGTTGACTTCACCGCATTTCATGGCAAGTCCCACCAGCTCGTCGGCGCCCTGGGTATCATCCAGTGTGGCGGCCATCGCCTCATATATAAAGGCGGCGATCGCATCATCGGTTTGGCCCAGAATGCGCGCATGATCCGCATAGGCGGCAAGGCCTTTGATGCCGTAAATCAGCAATTCACGCAAAGACAGAATGTCCGGGTTTACATCCGGATCGGATTTGATGCCCACCTTCTCGCCCTGTGCCACCAAGCCTTCCAGGGTTGCATCCGGTGTAAAATCAGCGGGTCCTGCGGGAAATGCGGTCGCCCCACCGGCCTGGGCTGTTTTTTCCTTTAGCGCCTCTCTGAGCGCCACGCATTTTCGAATGAGGGAATCGAAGCGCTGGGGGTCAAAGTCGACATTGGTCAGAGTGGAAAAAATGGCCTCAGAGGTAAACTGATCCGCGGCCGAATCGGAAACACCGACCTTTCCCGCTTCCACAGCTACCTGTGAGAGTCCCTTTACCGCGTAAATCAATAGATCCTGAAGCGCTGCAACGTCCGGTTTTTTTCCGCATACGCCGATTTTCGTACAACCTTCGCCCTTTGCCGTCTGTTCACATTGGTAACAAAACATGATTTTTTTCTCCTATTTCGTGGTTAGTTGTGTTTATTCTGTGCTGATGATGTTTTTATCGCTGTGTTAAATCCAATCTATCGAACCCGGGGTGCGACGTCCTTGACATAAATCAAAAATGGTGACATTTTTTCCAAAAAAAAGGAAACAAATGAAAAACATTACGAATTTTATCTCATCGGTGCCCCTGTTTTCAGGGTTGCCCGGCGAGCAATTGTCCAAATTCGCCGCCATATCGGTCCCCCAGGATGTGCAAGCCGGAGAAATAATTTTCTCAGAGGGCGAAGACGGTATCGGCTTCTATGTTGTGATGTCCGGTAAAATCAAAATATTTAAAATGTCCCTGGAGGGCAAAGAGAAGATTCTCCATATTTTCGGCCCGCCGGAGCCTTTCGGTGAAGTGCCGGTGTTTACCGGGGATCGCTTTCCGGCCAATGCCCAGGCGCTTTCCAAGGCGCGGCTGCTGTTTTTTCCCCGAACACAATTTGTCAAATTGATTGCGGAAAATCCGGCGCTGAGTCTAAATATGCTGGCGGTGCTTTCCATGCGGCTTCGGCAATTCGCTGTCCAAATCGAAAACCTTGCCCTGAAGGAAGTACCCGCCCGCCTGGCATCACACTTGATCTATTTGGCCGAAGAACAGGGGGGGGGCGATATCGTGCATCTGGCGATTTCCAAGGGCCAGCTTGCCAGTCTTCTGGGAACGATTCCAGAAACGCTTTCCCGGATCTTAAATCGGATGAGCCAGCAGCAATTGATCAAGGTCAATGGACGTCGGATTCAATTGCTCGACGATGATGGCCTGGTTGACCTGTCCGAAAACGGCAAATTAGCCATATCTTAATCAGTAAGGGTTGCCAATTCCCTACTAAGATCCGTCAAATGCACCATCTCCTCCTGTATGATTTCGTCAACGCGGGATTTTCCAAATGTTTCCGGCACCAGATCTCGAATTCCCACATAGAAAACGATGGAATCCTTCTCTGACCGGATGGCCGATATCAGAATTTTTTTAAGGAATTGACTGTTTCCCTCTGTATCCGGTTGCTCATCCGGCAAATCATTTTTATCGAAAAAGACCCGGGTTATGGCCAGCGCGTGAAGATATGCCATGGCGTAGTTTTCCTGATCAAACAGGGTGGATTCTTTTTCATCACCTGTCAGCTGGGCTCTTAATTCCCGGAATGTTTTTTCGTGTGCAAGCTCTTGCTCGGCAAGGTTTAACAATAGTTGCTTGGCCTCGGTGTCCGTCACTTTTTTTGCGGCCTTCCAATAAAATTCCGCACCGTTTTTTTCTATTATTTCAGCCATTTCAAAAACATTATCCGCATTAAAGTCATAGGGCATGTCTTGAGTCCTTTCTCGGTTCTGATCAGCTGACGCTTCCATCTGCTGCGTTATTATGCGTTATTAAAGGTTGGCAATCCCGCTACAAGCGGGATGGCTTCACCTATAATTGCCTTGCAGATGTAAGCCCCCAACTTGTGCAATAGATTCATATAAAACGGTTTTTAAAAAAATGGCAAGGAGAAATAGATGGTGAGCCGGTGTTGACAAGATGGACCGCCATGGTACAAGATCTGAAAACCAATTATGGCGAGATGATGGCTAACCGCTGCGCCTGAAATCATCATCATGCTTCACATTGAGAATAGGATCATGAAATCGGAAGATTTGCTGTCATTTGATGCAGCACATATTTGGCACCCTTACACGTCCATGAAAGACCCCCTGCCGACCTACCCGGTGGCCAGTGCCCGGGGAGTGCGTTTGATCCTCGAGGACGGCACGGAGCTGATCGACGGGATGTCATCCTGGTGGGCGGCCATTCATGGCTATGGTGTCCCACAACTCGATGCGGCAGTGC
>JAFDDL010000381.1 GCA_019310865.1 Deltaproteobacteria bacterium
GTTTCGAATTCGATCAGCCCCTTTTCCTGCCCCTCTCGAATGACTTCATAATAATATGCCCACATTTTTTCGACTTTATTCCGATAATAGCCCGGCGAATGCCAAAGGCTATGCGGTGTGGTCATGAAATAGATTTGCCCCACCTCGGGATTTTCTTCAAAATACCGCAGCATGAGCCAGGCGATTTTGCGAAGTTTCTCCTTGGGGTCGGCCATCGCGGTCAATTGATCCACCACCTGCTCTCGCAGACGAAGCACCCACTCGTTGAATAAAACCAGGACAAGCTGCTCCTTGTTCGTATAATATTTATAGATGGTATCCAGACCGACGCCCGCTTCCCGGGCCACGGCGGTCATATTCACCCTGTGGAAGTGTGTCGATGCAAAGAGCTGTTTAACAGCCTTCTCCAGCCGTATTTTACTGGCCGGATTCAGATCGGATTTTGTTTTGTTCATAGCGCAGCGATCTCCATAATAATATTATGGTTAGTTAGCAAAACAAATATCATTTGTCAAGAAATAACCATCTATTCTCTGACCGTAGTGATTCTATATCATTGAATTTTATAACTATTATATGTAATATTCGCAGTCCAAATAAAATCATAATTTACTTTTGGATTCAGTCATCGGGGATTGTTGGAATTGCGAACATTCAATTGACAATCCAGCTTCAGCCCACTATGACGTAAAAAACTTGAAAGAACATCACACCACAACCGAATAATCTCCGGAGGGAATGAACATGGCATACGACAAGAAAATTGACGATTATATTGAAAGCAGAAAAGACCTGTTCATCGACGTGAATGATAAAATATGGGAGTTTTCGGAACTCGGATATGACGAAGAAAAATCAGCGGATCTGCTCAACAGCGTTCTCGTCGAGGAAGGCTTTACGGTGCAAAAAGATCTGGCCGGCATGCAGACGGCCCTCATTGGCAGCTTTGGAAGCGGCAGCCCGGTCATTGCCATTCTCGGTGAGTACGACGCGCTTTCCGGCTTGAGCCAGGAAAAATGCATTGCAGAAAAAAAGGTCATTGAAAAGGGGGGCAGCGGACATGGCTGTGGCCACAACTCGTTGGGTGCCGGCGCATTGGCCGCCTGCTTTGCGGTAAAAAAATACCTGGAAGAAAATGACATCTCCGGCACCGTTCGTTTTTACGGATGCCCGGCCGAAGAAGGCGGGTCCGGCAAAGGATTTTTGGCCCGGGATGGTTTTTTTGACGATGTGGATGTTGCGTTGACCTGGCATCCGGGTTCCTTAAACGGTGTCTGGTCGGCAAGCTGCCTGGCCGTGGTGAGCGCGTATTTTAAATTCACGGGAAAAAGCGCCCACGCCGCCGCCAATCCCCATGCCGGGAGAAGTGCGTTGGATGCCGTGGAACTGATGAATGTCGGTGCCAATTACCTGCGAGAGCATGTCATACCCGAAGCAAGGCTCCATTATGCCATCACCGACACCGGGGGGATTGCACCCAATGTGGTGCAGCCCGAAGCAGAAGTCTATTATTTTGTCCGAGCCCCGAAACTCGATCAGGTTCAGGGTATTTATGAGCGTGTGTGTGATATCGCAAAAGGGGCGGCGCTGATGACCGGTACGACGCTGGAAATCGACTACGAGGGCGGTATGTCCCATTATCTGCCCAATTCGGTTCTCGATGCGGTGCTATATGAAAATCTAAAGGCATACGGTCCACCCCGATTCGATGAATCGGATCGCGAATTTGCCCTTGAGATGCGCAAAACGTTTACGGATATTGATCTAAAAACAGAAATCTCCCTGGCCACACAGATATTCGGTATGCCCGCGAAAGAGGCGGCCCAGCAGATCGAGGGAAAGGAGTTGGCCGACTTCATACTGCCCTATTTAACCAGCAATATCGCCCTACCGGGTTCAACCGATGTGGGTGATGTCAGCCTGGTGGTTCCCACATCGCAATTTTCCGCTGCCACCCTGGCGATCGGCACCCCCGGGCATTCATGGCAAACGGTTTCCCAGAGCGCTTCAACCATTGCCCACAAGGGGCTTTTGGCCGCCGGAAAAGTGCTGGCCGGCACGGCCATTGACATTTTCAATGAACCGCAAATCGTGGCCAAGGCCAAGGAGCAACACCAAATCGATATGGCCGGCGAACCCTACAATTGTCCCATTCCGGCGGATCGAAAACCGGGCGTAAAGGAAATCTAGCCGGTGTATCGAACGGGTTTCACGATAAAATGCAGCAAGCCCGATGGTCATCCGCCCGGATTGGATACTAGAATGGTTAATTTTCCCGATTTCCGGATGGACACCCAGTTATGCTTATATCGCGGTGGCGCCGCCGTCCACAACGATAGTCTGGCCCGTAATAAATCCGGCGCCTTCGGAACACAGAAACAAGACGGGGTGAACAATTTCCGAAGGGTCTGCAATGCGGCCCATGGGTATTGTCTTAACAATCTGATCATGGAGTTCCGGATTTGACCAGAACGGCTTGCTGAAATCCGTTTTTACCATTCCCGGCGCGACTGCATTGACCTGAATGTTGAAGGCACTAAGTTCACTGGCCAATACTTTCGTCATCATTTCGATTCCAGCCTTGGCGATTCCATAAATTCCCATGGCCGGTGACGCCCGACGCGCGGCAACGGAAGAAATGCTGACAATTTTCCCCATTTTCCGGTCCCGCATCACACGAGCGGCCTTGCGAGCGCACAGAAACGTTCCGGAAAGATTGGAATCGATTATTTTTTGCCATAGGGCCGGCTCCGCATCCACAAGGTTTGAAACAATATTCATGCCCACATTGTTGATCAGCCCATCGAGTTGTCCGAATTTTGAAACGGTTGTATCGAACAATTGTTCAACCTCCGCTTCCCTGGCCACATGTGCCGGCAGCGCCAGCAATCGATCGTCCCCGGCATTGAGCACCGATACGGCCGCATCCAACCCGTCCGATTTCCTGGCACAGATAACCACCCGGGCATTCTGATCAAGCAGGTGTTTGGCAATTTCAAATCCGATTCCCCGGCTTCCGCCGGTTACCACAAAGACCTTTCCATCGAGATTATAAGACAATTGAGACATTTGATTCACCTTGCTCCTTTTCTTAACGTTTATAACCGCCGGAGTTTATTAAGCTCCGATTCACTGACCCAGATCCCCCTTTTCAAAAGGGATGGACCCAGTTCCGAGACCAAAAGATTAAACAGTTTTACGGTAACAAATACGTCCTGATCGTACTCAACCGGACCCCTTTTTTCCGGGGATGCAACCTGCCGAAGGGACGCCAGGGGACTGCCCATTCGAAGCGCCGCACCCACCAGGCCCGGCATGGCCGCAGAAAGCGCCAGGACGGAATTTTCCGCAACGGCATGGGATTCAAGGTCGTCCAACGGTTTTCCATCCAGGAATATGGTTTGAATCCGATTGGCGACATCGGCCGGTGTGAGCGCCAACGCGTTGTATAAAAAATCGGACACACGCTCACCGGCTTTTGCCTTGATACGAACCCCTCGCTGCAAAAGGGGAAGAAACCGTCCGGCATGGACGGGTTCCACGGTCCATTTTATGTACATGGGCTTACTGTAGCACCAATTTAGAAAACAGCCAAGTACCTGAAGCTTGACGTTTAATCATCCCTTGATACACAATATTAGAAAATCTGTATTATTGTTTCAGAAATCTATGACCCATCACCCATGACCTTTTTCAATTTATACCTGCTTATACAGGGATGTTTCTGTTAGAAGGGCCTATGGTGGGAAACTGATCTGGAAGGTATTGTATGTGTTCATCCGGTACAGATATACCTCGATCTCAAGACACCTGATGACGTCAAACACATCTCAATAAAAAAATTATCGATGAGGTCAATCGATACATGAACTCGAAAATCATTATTGACGATCCACACCTGAATGATTTAACCATCAGTCTCAACTTCGATATCAAACAGCGAAAAACCTTTTTGACGACGCTGGTAACTGCGATGTCGATCACCGCTTACAAAACTTCCGACGGCCGAATCATTATCCGCAAGAGAGACACCGGGGCATAAGCCGGCATGTGCTAAGATTATGCCACGATCAGCCCGTAGTCCGGGAGCAGTTCTCGCAGAACATATTGACGATGGATCGATGCTGCCTGATAAAATCGGTACAGGTGGGAACGCAGGGCTCTAACAGAGTCTTCAGTATTTCCCAATGCAGCGGCTTCTTTGAGCCAGTGTTCGGGCGCATAGGGTGGAATACGAAATGCCATGCCGCCAAGGTTTCCCTGTTGCGCTTCGCTGCGCCATTTTCGAATGCGATCTTCTTTTTTACCTTGAAACGACAAAATGGCGGCAATGGGCTGTTTGACAGCTAAAAATTTCAGCCCGTCACCTTTGCAGTGGCTGGGATTGTTTTTTGCGTACCGGGTAAGCATTTGATGAAGCGCCCGGCAACCGGACAGATAATCACGGGGGTTGTCGCGTTGCACCCGCCTTCGATTCGGATATTCGTAAACAAAACTCCATTTGAGATAG
>JAFDDL010000382.1 GCA_019310865.1 Deltaproteobacteria bacterium
GGCGATGGTCGTCGATGCCGAGGCTTATCCGGATAAGGCACGAGACTTGTCAAAACTAGCCACTGCGCTTCGTTTCTTTATCACCTTAGGGCCTTTCGAATTTGGAACAAACCTTGAGACGGCCCTAACAGATTTTTATCCCGAGCCGTTGATTTGCGAGTCGGAAGAAGAGGACATCATGTATGTCCTGTATACCGGTGGTACGACGGGCCGCCCTAAAGGCGTGGTGCATACCCACAAATCATGCGTAGCCTTGACGGTCATTACCCTTGCTGAGTGGGAATGGCCCGTAGAATATCGTGCGTTAGCATCCACGCCGATCTCACATTCATCGGGTGGCTTTATGGCTACGAGTTTTCTCCGGGGCGGAACCATCTACTTCTTGAGATCGTATTCACCTGAATTGTTTGTTGAAGCGGTGGAGAAACACCGGATCACCACCACCTTTCTCGTTCCGACAATGGTCTACGGCCTTCTCGATCATCCAGGCATAAGAAAGGCTGACTTTTCAAGCCTTGAGTTGATCATATATGGCGCGGCACCCATGTCGCCCTCGCGACTTGCTGAAGCCCTGGAGGTGTTTGGTCCGGTTTTTATGCAGGTTTATGCGCAAACAGAGTCAACCGCCGCGCTCACCGCATTGTTCAAGCACCAGCATTCGATTGAAAATATAAATCGGTTGGCTTCCTGCGGCATGCCTCTTGCCGGCGTTCGAGTTAAACTTATGGACGAAAACGACAATGAGGTTCCCATTGGCGACAAGGGCGAAATCTGCGTCCGGAGTTCTGCGGTTATGGCGGGTTACTGGAACCGGCCCGCGGAAACGGCGGAAACACTGCGAAATGGCTGGCTCCATACCGGCGACATCGCTACGAGAGAAGCCTCGGGCTTCCTTTACATCGTAGATCGCAAGAAAGACATGATCGTTTCGGGTGGATTCAATGTTTTCCCCAAGGAAATTGAGGACATTTTATCATCGCACCCGAGTGTTGCCATGGCAGCCGTGATCGGTGTTCCGGATGAAAAATGGGGGGAATCGGTAAAAGCACTCATTGTCCCCAAAAAGCCGAGCACCGTTTCACCGGATGAACTCATCGGGCTGGTTAGAGCAAAAAAGGGGCCACATTATGCGCCAAAGTCAATCGATTTTATGGATAATATGCCGGTTACACCTCTCGGTAAACCTGATAAGAAGGCACTTCGTAAAAGGTACTGGCAGGACAAAGGAAGGCACGTCCACTGATCATTCACGCCGTTGTTCTCAATCCTCAAACGTTTCGGCAGTGACTATTCTCGGTCTGATGGATTAAAAAAGGGAAGGAACAATTGTACATGGAAATAAGCTCACAATGCGTCGGTACTAGGCTTCCCGACTACCATTTAGAGATCTCTGCACGGCAAATCATGAACTTTGCTGCTGCTTTGGAGGACGTCAATCCTTACTTTTTCGACGATAAACGCAGCGAAGGGATTGTTGCACCGCCAATGATGGCAGTTAGTTTGACTTGGCAGGTAGCATCGAGACTACCGGAATACTTAGAGGGCGACGTTTTCCCGCCAGGGACTTTCCGGACCCAAATGCAATATGCGGAAAATTTGGATTTCCATCGCTTGATAAAGCCCGGTGACAAAATAACGATCAAAAGCGAAATGACCGCGGTTTTTCCTCATCGTTTGGGATCTCTTGTTGTTTTCCGGTTTCGCGCGTCCGATCAACAAAAGAGAACTGTTTTTACCAATTGCCCGGTAGGATTTCTAAAGGGCGTGATGTGCATAGATGAGGGGCGATCTCTACCTGATGTTAATCCAAATCCTCTGGCTCCGGGTTTAAAATCTGTTCGAAATAAACCCCAATGGCAAGCACCAGTTCAAATTAGTCCTTTCGCCCCATATATTTATGATGGATGCGCTGACATGTCATTTCCGGTTCATACATCAATTGCTTACGCTCACAATGTCGGCCTACCGAATATTATAGTCCCGGGAACGTTGGTTTTGGGTTTTTCCATACGAGAAATACTGCGCCGAGAGGCCGACCAAAATCCAACTTTATTGAAGCGCGTTTGTTGCCGTTTCCCCAGACCGGTAGAACCTGGAACACAAGTAGTGGTTCGGGTCTTGGAAAAGAAAAAAGAGAATGGCAGTCAGCATGTATCCTTCGATGTTATAAACTCTGACGAGTCGCACGTTTTGAAAAACGGTTTGATTGTAATCAAAGACAGATGAAGAGAGTGAATTGATGTGAAAACGAATCCAAATCGATTAAAATTCGGCACATATCCTTATGCGCTATCAGCGGAGGAGGAGGAAAGGGCAGCTCGTCTCCATTCAGAAAGCATCGTAATCGATATGTTGTATTGGGGACCTTGCACCTATCTTTCCTATACCGAGGAAATGGAAAATGAATTACATGAAAATTTGGAAAGATATGGTGACGTTGGTAAAATGACTGTTTTAAGCTATTTTCAGCCTCAGCGAATGGCAGTCAGAGGAGAACTTCCCGAGTTTAAGATATTATGGGATGCCTCCGGCATTACCGCCGGTAACAAAATGGTCGACGGATTTACCTCAATGGAATTTTTATCGCTCTATTTTGGCGAGAACATTACCATGCTCGATCACCTCCCATGGTTGATTAAAGCACTGAAGGCCGAAGACATCCGCCGGGCAAAGTCGGTGGGCAAACACGCTGCATGGATTAACACACAATTGGCTGCAGGCGTCGGTCTGAATTTTATTGACCTTCTTGAGCCCGCCTACAATCTGGGCCTCCGAATGGTTATGCTTACATACAACTCGACAACTCGAATCGGATCCGGCTGTACCGAACCTAACGACACCGGATTGAGTGATTTCGGCGTCAATGTTGTTGCATGCATGAACGATCTCGGCATCATCGTAGATACCGCCCACTGTGGACGCCAGACAACACTGGATACATGCAGGCTTTCAACCAAACCTGTGGTTGCATCTCATACATCTGCACAAGGAGTATACGTGCACGATCGTGGAAAGGGTGATGATGAACTCCGGGCGGTTGCGGAAACCGATGGTGTGATCGGTGTTTATACCGTTCCGTATTTCTTGAGTCCTGATGCGGGAGTTGGAATGGAAGCGATGATGGATCATATAGATTATATCTGCAACCTTGTGGGATGGGAACATGTAGGCATTGGTACTGACTGACCAATACCCATGCCCAAGATATTCCTCCGAAACGTTTACTCTTCCCTCTTGTACGATGTCGGCTTCAGAGAGGAGCACAATATAGACGCCGCCACGAACCTTGTTGGTTTTGATGATTATCGGGATTTTCCAAATATTACAAGAGGGTTAGTCAAGAGAGGTTACAGTGACAGACAGATCAAGGGCATCTTGGGAGAAAATTTTCTGCGTGTATTTGAGACAGTCTGCGGCTGAAACAGTTAAGAAATCAATCAAACTGCTATGATGGGGTGAAGGTATTATGAAAAAAGAGACAATGACAAACAAAGAAAGAATGGAGGCCGTGGTAAAGTTAGAACCTGTTGACCGAATTCCCTGCGCTCCTTTAATGGATGTTTATTTCCCTTCAAGATATAAGGGGTGGGATGCTTCCCGAGGGTATAAAAATGCAAAAGAGGGTTTTCATGCCATCGTAGATGTGTTTGACGATATCGGCGGGTGGGATGGTATGATATTACCCGGTTTCAGCCTTTCAACAACGCCCCACGTCTATTCGGGTGTTGTTATAGGTGGTAGATCCATTTTTCCGGAAAAAGGATCTGATAAAGACAAGGTGGCTCAATTTGAAGAGAAAGAAGTGTTATTCCATGATGATTATGATCAAATCATCAAGCTTGGATGGAACAAATTTCGAGAAAAAGCCAAGGACCGTTTTTCTCCATACTCAGACGAAAAAGTAATCAAGTGGACTCAAAACCAGATCTCTCAGTACCGATATGAGATTGAGACTTGGAAGGGAAAAGGGATAAGGAGCCTGTGCGGTGCAATCGTTGCATCACCCATGATGCTGCTGTCAACGTCACGAACCTTACTTGAATTTACAAAGGATATTTATCAAATCCCGGATAAATTGGAAGCGGTGTTGGATGCAATGGTTGATGATTTGATTTCAGATACCATTGAGGCTACTGAGATAACGCGAGAGCAAGGCGTGATGCTAGTGATGGAGAGAAGTGGATGTTTCTACTATCCTTTACATATCTATGAACGTTTTGAGTATCCATATATGAAAAAGATGGTGGAAGCCTTTGCTGAGCGCGGCCTTATAACGGTCATGCATCTTGATAATAATTATACGCTGAATCTACCATATTTCAAAGATCTTCCACCCAAAATGGTTGTAGCCGAGTTTGACAGTACAACGGATATATTTAAGGCGAAGGAAATACTTAAGGGACATATGTGCATTGCAGGAGATGTGGCGGCGGCATTGACATCACTGGGAAATCCCCGGGAGGTAGAGAATTACTGTAAGAAATTAATTGATATCGTTGGAAGG
>JAFDDL010000383.1 GCA_019310865.1 Deltaproteobacteria bacterium
TGCTCAAAGACGAAGGGATCGAGTTCCACGGAGGAAAAGTAAAGAATTTTGAAGAAGTTCTTTTTCGATTCTCCTAGTACCTGAATTTCGCATGATTTGAGAATATAGTAGCCTCGTGGGGTCGTTGTGTCTGCTGTAAAGGCTGTGATTACTCCAATTATCAAGACCTTGATTGAAGTTGAGATACGGTCGATATATCTGGAACAAACCGAACCGAGTTGATTTTCAGGGAAATGTTATTTATTGGTATTCGAGCAATGTTTAGCATAATGCTCAAAATAAACCATAATGCAAGTATATTTCACTTTAAATTACCTTGATTACTAAATAATACCCAAAGATCAGGGAACTAGAAAACATGAGGGTGCTTCTAATATCTGCAAATACGGAAAGGATCAACATGCTCGTGCTGCCTATGGGTATGGCCTTTGTGGCCAAGGCAGCCGAAGATGCCGGTCACGAGGTGTCTCAGATTAACCTGATGGCAGAACCGGAAGCGTTGAAAACTTTAACTGAGCGTATTCAAGCGGTTCAACCGGATATCATCGGCATATCCGTCAGAAACATTGATGATCAGGCTTCGTTTCAGACTCGGTTTCTTCTCGATCCAGTGAAAACTATCGTATATACATGTAGGCAGAACTCTGAAGCCAAGATCGTGCTCGGTGGTGCCGGCTACAGCATTTTTCCCAGGCACGCATTAACATATCTTGCAGCCGACATGGGTATCCAGGGGGAGGGTGAACAATCCTTTGTCATGCTTTTGGGCAAGCTAAAAAATAATGAGGATTTATCGGATATACCGGGTCTGTATCATGTCGACCAGTGCATTGCCAACCCTCCGGTTACTATCAAGAAAATCGATCAGAATCATTTTCCTCAACCCGGCAGGCACATCTTTGCATTGGAACATACCGGAGATGAGGTTATCTGGTTACCGTTTCAAACCCGCAGGGGCTGCCCTTTAAACTGTAGCTATTGCTCAACCCCATCGATCGAAGGGAAAATCACTCGCAGGCGTGAACCGAGTCTAGTCATCGATGCATTAGCCGCATACGTGTCTGCAGGATTCGATCATTTCTTTTTTGTGGACAACACCTTCAACCTACCGTCCGGTTATGCAAAAGATCTTTGCGACCAAATCATTGAATCAGGTTTGAATATTTCCTGGAGGGGTATTCTCTATCCGGGGAAGGTAGAAAAAGATCTCATCGCTAAGATGGCGGAATCCGGTTGTGTAGAGGTTAGCCTTGGATTAGAAAGCGGCTCGGATATCATTTTGAAAAAAATGAATAAGCATTATCAAATTGCAGATGTTCGTCGTGCCTCTTTCATTGGAAATGATCAAAGTTACATTCGGAATTCGGATTTATCCGGACACCGAACTGGCTTACCATGCGAGAAGGACAGGAAAAATATCGCCTGATGACAACCTTCTATTTCCGAAATTCTACTTTGAAGATGGAATGGAGGCATGGGTACGGGAAACAGTTGGTGCGTGGATGAAAGATCGGCCCAACTGGATTCATTGATATAAATATAATAAAAGTGAATTTCTGGGCATAAACGAGCCGATTACATAATAACTAATGTTAAGCCTCAAGGTGAATTTCACATATGAGTTTTGAACAAGAAGAAACTGGATACTTAAAAACTGCAATATCAGACCTCCAAGGCGCATGGATGTTATTGCGAGATCAAGTGGTAGAAGAATTTGGTTTTGAAGGCTCAGATAGGATGTTGTTTCATATTGATGAAGCAATGAGTTGGGAATGCGTAAGGGCACTAAATCAGATGAAACCCCTTCTCCTCATTATTGACAACATTGCGAAACAAAACGGCGCCTCGGATGAAATCATAGAACTCGTCGGAAATGTGCGTGAAAATTATGAAGGTACATTGGAAGCTATCAAAGAGGGCAAGGCTTTCTAATCCACCAGCTTAAACGATGACGAAGGTTTAATAATGTTTTCTGCTGAGGTACGTGGCACGTTGCAGCCGGCTTCAGCGAAAAAAGTTCGATTCGATCTACGTCTATTTATCTGCTGAAAATGACGTTGCCCGTGAGCAGGAAAAGGCTCGCAAAGTTCGCT
This sequence comes from Deltaproteobacteria bacterium, assembly GCA_019310865.1. Next base: position 2,094 of record JAFDDL010000383.1, read on the forward strand.
CAAAAAAATCACTTTCATCTGTTATCGTTACCAATCCTGATCTCGCTGCGGAAGAAGCCAAGGCCATCGTCGTTCTTTTTTGCAGCATGCTTAATGAACGGCAACGCAGGTTGTACGCCGGGCTTGAATCGTTAAAACTGGGCCATGGTGGCGATAGCTATATCGCGTCGCTGCTTGGCATGGATCCTCATACAGTAGCCCACGGTCGTCAGGAATTGATTGGCGGGGATTTGAACCCAAAAAGAGTCCGGGCAGCAGGAGATGGTCGCCTTCTGCAGAAAAAAAACGCCCGATCCCCGAGAACGCAATCAACAGTTTCGCTATATTCGCAAAGAATTGATTGGGCTATTCTGTCACGCTGGGCGCAAGTGGAGCCAAGAGCCGATAAAGGTTTTGGATCATGATTTTCCTTCTGATTCAAATGGCGTTGCGATCCTCTACGACATTTATGATCTTGCGCGAAACGAGGGATTTGTATGCGTCGGTACCAGCCGAGATACTTCCGAGTTTGCCGTAGATTCTATATGCAAATGGTGGCAAAAGTCCGGTTCATACCACTATCCTACTGCCGATCGCTCGCTCGTTCTTGCCGATTGCGGTGGGAGCAATGGCTATAGAACCCGTCTCTGGAAACATCAACTGCAGGTTGTTTTTTGCGACCGTTTTGGCCTCCAGGTTAAGGTATGTCATTATCCGCCGAGCTCCTCAAAGTGGAATCCCATCGAACACCGAATGTTCTCATTCATCAGCAGCAACTGGGCAGCAGAGCCTTTACTTGATCACGAAACGGTTCTGAAATTCATACGAACCACCAAAACTTCAACGGGACTGAAAATCCGTGCACTCCGTATCAACAAGCATTACAAAATAGGAAGAAGGGTATCTGACCAGCAAATGCAGCAAATTATTTTGAAACGGTATACTAAACGGCCAAATTGGAACTACTCGATCTCACCATCAAATATGTGAAGTTATTTTTACGCGAGCCCTAAGACCCCGGATCTCATCCAATACCCGCTGGAATGCCTGGTATATATTTACTGCGGGTTACTGCCCATCTCCAAAGTTATCCTGGTAGTACTTATTTAAATCCTCTAACTCATCCTCCGACAGGGGGTTGGCTCTGTAGTACTTGAGTATACCCGGCAGATTAAATAGTCGGTGAACATCGCGGTAGGGTTCATATATCGACACTGAATTATTATTTAGATACTCGCCTATAACATCTTCTATAGTGAGGCTGAGAAAAGCATCATCTTCCAGTGCATGTGCTTGTATCACTAATTTGGTGATATAAGTGGCCATAGCGTCAATAAAGGTTTTATCGTAGCCACGGTTTTTAATCACATCTGGATTCCCATGATTGGGGTAGATGGCTTCAATATCCATTGCCTTGAATCGCTTCAGTTCTTTCACATGGGTAGGCAGACCCTCAAACTCTGCCATAACCGTCACTGTATCTTCAAGCATATCGCCAGCCAGCGCGATTTTGTCGGCAGGGAGATAGGCAACAGTACCATCTGCGCTGTGGATATTGAAATTAATGAGCTGTACTTCGATATCGCCAACATAGAGGGTTGTTTGCTCAGTATAGGTCTGCGTTGGGAATACTAGCGGATTGATGGGCGGAGGACCCCACAATGTTCCATCCTCTATCTTGGCCTCCAATGACTGCAACGTCGCCAAGGTTAACTCGCTAGCGACGATCTCGGTATCTAAGTAAGTGGCATTACCGGCAATGTGATCTAGATGCCAGTGGCTGTTTACGACAATGAATTTTGTTACCCCCATGTCCTCAAGGTAATTTCGCACAAATTGAGCCTGCTTGACCGAGGTGAAGGTGTCGTATACAATGGCCTCGTCACCTTGGTGGATGGCATAGGTCCCAATTCCCAGCGTCATAGCACCCTGGTCTACCCATAAGCTATCTCCAGGACTAATGCTCCACTCCCGACCGGTTTCAAAGTAAATCAAATGATCATTAAGCCCAGTCACTATAATGGGAAAAGGTTTTTCTGTGGCCTCTGCAGTGCCAGGCAAACACAATTTCCAGCCGGGTTTAATAAAATTGGGATTATCCATACCCGCATAACTGCTGTCGGTGACGGCTTTGGCATTGGTTGCGTTAAAAATAGTAGGATAGATCCGTACATCGCCATAGCTCTTATCAGCAATTTTTGATAGCCAATCGCCGGCTTTTACTATGTAATCACTCTCACATGTCACCCCACTTTGTGCGAATATTGATCCTACATTTAAGGTAATTAAGGTTAAAATCATTACACAACTAACAATAAATACATTGATTATCTTTTTCATAAGTTAACTCCTCAATTAAATGTGAAGTTGTTTTTGCGCGAGCCCTTAAAAAGCCCCCAGCTCAATCGCCTCTAATATCTCCTTAACTTCCGAAAATCCGGGGTCCATTTTCAAGGCGTCTTGAAAAAATGACTTGGCCTTGGCGACATTTTTCATCTCCAGGTGGAGGCGACCAATATTATAGCAGATCTGGGGTTGGTCCGGATGAATGCGAAGCGCCTTCTGGTAAGACTTCAGCGCCCCCTGATAATCGCCCTTTTTTCGATGGAGAACGCCTAAACTGTTATAGACATTGATCGTGTCCGGGCTGAATTGAAGAATATCGTTTAAAATATCTTCGGCATCCTCCGTTTTCTCCCGAGTCAGATAGATGTCGGCGGCTTTTTGAAGATACTGTTCCGCATCCTTGGTTTGCCCAAGCTTTCGGTAAACGCGCCCCATGGCTTCAAATGCTTTGGCAAAAAGCCGATCCAGTGCGGTCGCCTTCTGAAACGCCTCCAATGCTTCAGGGTATTTCTCCTGTCCGGTCTTGATATAACCGATGTTATAGTAAACCTCTGCGCTTTCGCCCTGTGAAACAAGCTGATCGAAAACCGTCAATGCCTTTTCATACGATTTGGATTCCATAAGGGCCAAACCCTGTTCCAGGGACTGCTGTTCTTTTTTAAACAATTTTCCCGCCGGATGCTCGATGACCTCGCTGAATTTTTGGTGAATAATGGCGGCATCGAACGGCTTCACAAAGAGTCCGGTCACACCCTCCTGACCGGCCATCACCACCTTTACTTTTGTGAAAGCGCCATGGGACAGAAAAAAGGCCGTATCATAGAGCCGATCATCGCTTCGAACAATCTTTAAAAGCGCCAGGCCTGACATATCCGGCATGTCCAGCTCTGAAATCACACAGGTGTGGCTCCCGAGACGCAGCATCTGCCAGGCTTGCGCAGCATTATTGGCCTGATCAACCCGATCGCAATCCAACTGTGTCACGATTTCGGTGAGGTCCTTGAGCGCCTCCAGGTTGTTGTCAACCAGTAAAAACGAGGGTTTCATTTAGATTACTTTCCGCACTTCTTTAGAAGTGGTTTCAAAGTCTTAGATCATGTTCAAGGGCAAGGCCGCAGCGTTTTTTCAACCGCAGGCATAGGTAGTCTATTCCGAGGATTGAAAAAATGCGAGAACGCAGCCCTTGGACATTAGATGAGGCTTTGAAACCACTTCTTTCTATTTGTCCAACAGCAAGGGCAAATCCGGATCTGCCGGATGTCTTTCGTCGGTTTCAGGTTTCAGCCGCCCCTTGTCGGACCGGTTCTTTTCAAACTGATCGATATGGTCTGAGACAGCTGCTGAAATGTCCGGATCCAAATGCCCCGACGCCCGGATGATCCGATACGAAAGTCCATCAGCACAAGCCGTTTGCATCAATTCCCATAAATATTCGGATATCTTATAACATGCATGGGTATTGGATTCAATCCGGGTCATATCCATGGTGCCGGAAAAGAACTCTCGCCAGTTGTTTGCCATCAGCCAATTTGCCTTGCCGACGCGCTTTGACGTGCCGGGTGAATGGGGATAGAGCAAAATCAAACATTTCTCCCAGCACGGGTTCATTTCATAGGTTTCGATGGGGACGGTTTCCGGTGACAAAAACCGATGGGCTACCGTCAGGACCTTTCGGACGCCCTGGGCCGGATGCCGCGGGACGCCTTTGGATTGAATGTCAATCCGGGTTTCCGATGGACGGTAAAGACCGTTTGATAAAAACCATCCAGCCGTTTCGAGCAGCGACTTGCCGGAAAACAAAGGGGTTTCGCGTTCCAATGGTTGCCCACCGACGTGGCCGTAAACAGACAAGCGCTCATCACCGGGTGGATCGTCCCCTCCTGATATTCGGAATTGAGATATACCCGGTTTTTTAAGAAGCTGTGCTGAACATCGTTGAATCTTTCCCGGTTTGGACGAAAAACAGGCGTCGATTCGATTTTTCAGAACCGTCAAATCCCGATCGGTCATATCGATGGACACCCCGGCACTGGGCTGCCCCTTGAGCAGCAGCTCATAGAGAAACGCTATTTTCTGCATGACACGCGTTTCAAATTCAAGCCGGCGGGCTTCCGACCAGCCCGCATAATCGGCAAGTTGCCGAATGCGCGCATCATCCCATTGCCATAAATCCCGGTAATGGCCAAGCAGCTTGAAGCGAGGTGTTTTTCGATCGGTAACGGCGTTTCTGCCTGAATCGCAAAGTCGCAATACGATGCACTGTTGAAGCAGCTTCAGACCGTCCGGATCCTCCAGATGCTCATAGAATGCAATGCCCTTTTCGAACATACCCGCATACGGTTTTCGAGAAAAAAAAAGTAGTAGGAAATGAGCGATGCCTTCAACAATGACTTGCTGGGATCGTGGTGTGCCTTATACACCTGCCACAGTATGGCGCCCAGGCTCTCGCGCAAGTCAAGCCGGTTCAGATTGCCCAGATCGATGAAATCCTCCGGTATAAAGCGAAAATGCCGGCTCTGGGACGCCAGGGTTATCCACTGTTGGTAATCATTGTCGTTGAGTCCCGCGGGAAGTACGGCCCAGTATGGGATCTGGCCGGAAATCATGATAAAGGTCCGATAAAACTCTTCTTTCAGCAGACTGCGTTGGGCCGATCCGGAGCTTTCCGCACCGATGGTTTCAAATCGATTCGCCCGGACCTGATCTGCCGCCAGCATAAAAAAAGTTACCGATTGACCATATCGTTCCTTGCAGTGGATTTCGATACGGTTGAGCTTCTGCTCCAGCTTTTTACGGGCCAACCGGTCCATGGATATGCCGTCCACGACCACCCAGTAGTCGAAGTCCGAATGGTGGGTCTGGGCAAGCGTTCCAGAGCTTCCCATCAGATAAACCCCCAAGATTTGTTCTTTTCGGGGCAAATAGGGCCTGAGTTTATTTTCGGATAGGTTCACCTGAGCAAGACCCTGTTTCCAGAAGCCGGAGCCCTTAAATCGGGTGATGCCGAACGAAGCTGATGCCGAACGAAGCACCGGGTTCATTTACATACCCGGGAAGCTGCGGTGCGTTAACATGAAGCCAGAGGGGAATTTGCTGAAACAATTTTTTTTTTACGCGCCGATAAATAACTGATCAGCTCCCGGATACGGGAAATGTTGTAGGTCATGAAGGCGGCTTTATTACCGACGATTCGGTTCACAACCGTTTTTACATCCGGGGGGATGGATGTCGGATTGTTTCCGGGTAACTGGGTCATCTTTTTATCACCGATTCAAACGTCATGCGGAAACGCTAGAAGTAGTTTTGAAACCACTTCTAACATGACCGCCCTTATCATGCAAGATTTCCAAGGTTTTTCAAACGAACGTCACCCCCATTGGGGTTCAGGAAAAGCGATGAATGGACGATATGACTAAAAGAAGTTGCCACCAAAGGCATATGAAGGAGCATGAAACATAGAATGGATCAGGAAACGACCGATACATCGGGATTTGAAATCGACAAAATCGAAATCCCGCAGCGCACAACTGCTAAGGGTCAGTTGGATCAACCGTCCGGGGAAAGCCCTGAGCCGGGGGCGCGCAAGCCCTTACGCAGCAAAATCAGCCGGCAACGTCTCTGGCTCTACATGGGCATTGTGGGTTTCATGCTTGTCATGATCGCGGCAGTGGTATTTTCTCACCAGCGTGAGACACAACAAATTCCCCTAAATTTAAATGGGTCGGTGGCACTTCCGGAAAAATACCTTCGCGTCGGACCCATTTCCACCACCATCAACGACCAGAATTATGTCAAGATGACGCTTGATATCGGTTGTAAAAACACCAGAGCCAAAGAAAAGCTTTCCAGGATGAAGCAGACCATCCAAAATAAAGCCGCCGATGCGCTCACCGGTCCCGATTGCGCCCGGTATTTTACGGAAAAAAATTTTGATGCCATCCGATCCCGGATAAAATCCGCAATCTCGGATCTTGCACCGGACGACGCCATCGAAGAGATTTACTTTTCAGAATTTCTCACTTACCGATGAGTTTGCGCAGCACATACGGCAGAATACCGCCGTGCTCGAAATAGGCCACATCCACATCGGTGTTCAACCTGGAGACCGTTTCAAAGTTCACGGTGCCGCCGTCAGCTCTTTTCGCATAAATCGATACGGTTTTCCGAGGGGTCATATTCGCGATGCCGCAAATTTCGTATTCTTCCGATCCGTCCAGACCGAGGCTTTGCCAACTTTCCCCATCCTTGAACACCAGCGGCAACACGCCCATTCCCACCAGGTTGCTCCGGTGAATGCGCTCAAATGATTCGGCGATAACCGCTCGGACACCCAACAGATCGGTTCCCTTGGCAGCCCAGTCGCGCGACGATCCAGTGCCGTATTCCTTGCCGCCGAGGACAACGAGCGGTATGCTTTCTGCTTGATAAGCCATGGCCGCATCGTAAATGGTCATCTCATTTGCCTCCGGGAATTTGCTCGTAAAACTCCCCTCTTTATCCCCCACGAGCTGGTTCTTGATACGAATGTTGCCAAAAGTCCCGCGCATCATCACCTCATGGTTACCCCGCCGTGATCCGTAGGAATTAAAATCCATCGGCGCCACGCCCTTGGCCACAAGGTGTTGACCGGCGGGATAGGCCTCGGGGATGGCACCGGCCGGAGAAATATGGTCGGTGGTGACCGAATCCCCCAAAAGCGCCAGGACCCGGGCGCCCCCGAAATCCGACGGCTTGTCCGGATCGAGTTGAAATCCATCAAAATATGGCGGTTTTCGAATATAGGTCGATGTTTCCACCCATGCGTAGGTCGTGCTCCCGGTGGCCGGCAGATCCTGCCAGAAGTCGTCCCCGTCAAATATGGCGGCATATTCCTCGGCGTAAAAACCCGTTTTCACGTGCCGGTCGACCAGCTGGGCCACTTCCACGGCACTGGGCCAGATATCCGACAGGTAAACCGGTTGTCCATTGGGATCAAGGGCCACCGGTTCCGAGGTCAGATCCACATCGACGCGCCCGGCGATGGCAAATGCCAGCACCAGCGGTGGAGAGGCCAGGAAGTTACCGCGGATCTTCTGATGAATGCGGGCCTCGAAATTCCGGTTTCCCGACAGGACCGCCGCCACTTTCAAATCGTGATCGGTAATGACCTTTTCAATGGCCGAATTTAGCGGGCCGCTGTTTCCGATACAGGTGGTGCAACCAAACCCCGCCAGATGAAATCCGAGCGCTTCCAGATAGGGTGTGAGGCCCGAATCTTCCAGATAGCGCATCACCACCTTGGACCCGGGCGCCNNTTGACATACGCCGGCACCCGCAGCCCTTTTTCCACCGCCTTCTTGGCCAAAAGAGCAGCACCCAGCATCACGGACGGATTGGAGGTGTTGGTACAGGAGGTAATGGCCGCAATGACCACGCTGCCGTCGGTGATGGACGTCTCGGTACCGTTCAACTCAAATCGAATTCGCCCATGGGCGCTCGGGTCGCAGTCCGGCTTCCGGCTGGTCTTGCATCCGGATTCATCATGGAATCGGGAGCCATCGGCCACGTCCGCATCCCGCTCGTACCGGCAGCCGAAAAGATCGCTTGCGGCGCGTTTTAAATCGCCCAATACGATCCGGTCCTGGGGCCGGGCCGGGCCGGCAAGTGAGGGTTCCACCGTTGAAAGATCGAATTCAAGCACCTGGGTATATTGCGGGTCATCCTGGCCGGTATAGAAAAATCCGAGCGCCTTGGCATAGACTTCCACAATCTCGGC
>JAFDDL010000384.1 GCA_019310865.1 Deltaproteobacteria bacterium
GCCTGACCCTGTTTCCCGGCTTGATCGACGATCAGGTCCATTTTCGCGAACCAGGCATGACCCACAAGGGCGATATCGCCTCAGAGTCCCGGGCAGCCATGGTCGGTGGCATCACCAGTTTCATGGAGATGCCCAACACGGTTCCCTTCACCTCGACCCGGGGTCTTCTGGAAGACAAATTCGATTCGGCAGCCAGGGGCGCGTTTGCCAACTACTCATTTTACATGGGGGCATCCAACGACAATATTGATCAGATAAAGGCTGTGGACCCGAGTCGGGTTTGCGGCATCAAGGTGTTCATGGGCGCCTCCACCGGCAATATGCTGGTGGACGATCCACGCGTTCTGGAGCAAATTTTTGCCCAGGCTCCCACCATCGTCGCCACCCATTGTGAAGACACGCCCATTATTACCCAAAATGAGCGCGCCTTTCGGGAAAAGTACGGCAATGATGTCCCGGTTCACTACCACCCCGTTATCCGAAGCACCGATGCCTGCTATAAATCCTCATCCCTGGCCGTTTCGCTTGCACAGCGCCTGGGCACCCAGCTTCACCTGCTTCACCTTTCAACGGAAAAAGAACTCTCGCTATTAACCGCCGCCCCCCTGGAAGGAAAGCAGATAACGGCCGAGGTCTGTGTTCATCATTTGTATTTTTCAAACGAAGACTATGCGGCAAAAGGCGCGCTCATCAAGTGCAATCCGGCCATCAAAACCCCACAGGATCGGGATGCGCTGGTTCAGGGTGTGATCGACAACCGGATCGATATGGTGGCAACGGACCATGCGCCGCATACCGCTGTCGAAAAGGACAATCATTACTTCAAGTCACCGTCCGGGCTGCCCCTGGTGCAACATTCCCTCCAATGTCTTTTGGAGCATTATCACGAAGGGCGGTTTTCCCTGCCGCTCATCGCAGAAAAAGCCGCTCACGCGCCTGCCGAGCGCTTTTGTATTAAAGAAAGGGGATACATCCGTGAAGGATACTGGGCAGATGGGGTCCTGGTCGACTTGAACACCCCGCATGCGGTCAGTGAACACCCCATATATTACCGCTGCGGGTGGTCGCCCTTTGCCGATCATACCTTCCGCTCGACCATAACCACTACCATCGTATCGGGCCACCTGGGATATCACCAGGGCAAAATCGATCCAACTCCTGCCGGCCGGCGACTGGCGTTTGATCGATAATGAAAAATCACCACGAATCCGCCTGAGGCGGACAGGCCTTAAAACCTATTTTCCCACCTTGCTCTGCCGCATCTGAAGGTAGGCGTCCCGGAAAGCCGAATACGGTTCCAACGCGGCTGCCTTGAGCGACTCGATATCTTCAATACTCAATGACGTACCGTTGATCACATCCACCCCCCTGGCTGCAAATGCGGCCTCTCTCGGATCAAGGTAGAAGGTGGGTCTTAAAAACAGGTCCCCGACCATCCCGATCGCGTCGCGAAGGGTGGACGGGCCCAGAAGCGGCAAAACCAGGTAAAAACCGTTTCCAATGCCGTACCGACCGAAGGTCTGCCCCAAATCCTCGGGATCCGGGTTTAAAGCCGGGTAGTTGCCCGCCGGATTGGCAAATCCCAAAACACCCACCGTCGTGTTCATGCAGAATCGGCCCATCTCTCCCATTGCGGCCTGGCCTTTTCCCTGTAGAAGGCAGTTTACGAATCGAACCGGCATGACCAGGTTAAAAAAGAAATGATCCACGCCCTGACGAAACGATTCGGGAAATATCTTTCGATAGCCCTTGCCCACCGGCTTGAGCACCCGCTCGTAGCACTTGTCATTGAATACGAAAACACCCCGGTTCCATTTTTCCAGCGGATCGGATGCGGATGCGCTCATGTCGTCTTCGTCCATCAGGTCAAATTCGTCCTCATCCATCAGGTCGTATTCATCTTCGTCCGCCTCCATCGGCGCCGTCTGGGCGGCCTCATCGGGTTCCATTGCCTTAGCCGAGGGGACACTTGCCAAGACACCGTAAAACAAGAAAACCAAAGCAATCAACCAAGAGACCCGTCCAATTTGAGTTGTATTACGCATATCGTCCATCTCCATTTCGCATTATCGTTTCATCCGCATCGTTAATAACAACCAAACCCCTCATTCTATTAATCGCCGCCGCCGGCTCAAAGCTGCGAAGCGTTCATTGTAAAAGAAATCAACATCCGTCACAATAAGGAGCCATTTTCAAAACGTTCAAGTCGAAGTCTGCGCTTATCTCGGTTCAGATCAAGGCGGACAAAAATTTTAACCACAGGCATACATTGAGTATCGGAGTCTTCGCTTACCTCCGAGGATTAAAATTTTTGTCCAACACAGATATGGGCCGAAATGGGGCGTTTTGAAACTGGCTCTACGGTTAAACATAACTTGGATGACTGCCGGGGTCAAGCCGGGAGCCGGAGCCGGCCTTGACTCGAACATGCAAACACAGTATAGAAATATTACATTTAATTTTAGTGTGTTATAACTTTACTTGAGGTAAGAGATTGAACCCGGCTTCCACAACACCACCGCAAATGACGCTGTCGCGTTTTAAACTCTTTCTGGCATTGTCCAGAACATCCCATGGCATATTGGATATGGCAACGCCGGCGTTTGCAGCGCTTTTATGGCTTGGGCAATTGCCCCCCATTGAAATTGTTATCATCGGTCTGATCACCACGGTGGCGGGCTACACGGCGGTGTATGCCTTAAACGATGTTGTCGACTACCGACAGGATAAGATCAAATTGCAGCAATCGAATTTGGCCCGTACCGCAGGCGATCTGGATGCAGTCTGGGTCCGGCATCCCATGGCCCAGGGACTGCTCAGCTTTAAGGCCGGCCTGCTGTGGGCAATTGGCTGGGCGATGGTCGCCGCCATCGGCGCGTATCTGCTAAATCCGGTCTGTCTGATCATCTTCATCGCCGGTTGTGCGCTGGAGGCTGTTTATTGCCTTTTATTGAAAATTTCCCACCATCGGGTGATTATCAGCGGCGGGGTCAAGACCTCCGGTGCCATTGCCGCTGTCTTTGCCGTAGACCCGTCGCCTGACCCGGGTTATGTGCTCATGCTGTTTCTTCTTCTTTTTTTCTGGGAAGTGGGTGGCCAGAACGTTCCGAACGACTGGGCCGACATGGAAGAAGATAGAAGATTGTCGGCCAAAACAATCCCGGTTCGTTTCGGGAAAGATCCGTCCATACGCATCATTCTTTTCGCCATCGGTATGACCCTGCTGTTGACCCTTTGCATTTTTTCATTTTCCAAGATCCATTTCGAAGCGCCCTATGCGCCGGCTGCCCTTATCGCCGCCATATGGCTCATCGCCCAACCGGCGTGGTTGCTCCATCGCGCAAAGGACGCAAAAGCAGCCATAAACCTGTTTAACAAGGCCAGCTATTTCCCCTTGGCGATGCTCATCGTGGTGCTGATTAAGATACTGCTCTCTTAACCCCCGTATGAATCACGGCAATCCCGTTGGTCAATTTTCGATATCGGACATTGGCGAAGCCGAAATCGCTCAGGATATCCGATAGTTCATCGGGAAGCGGGAAGGTTCGAATCGATTCGGGCAGATGGGTGTATGCCTGTCGCGACCCGGCAAGATGTTCGCCCAGAAAGGGCATGATATGGAAGGAATAAATATCATAGAGCCGGCGAAACACGGGCCAGGTGGGCTTTGAAAATTCCAGGCACATTAATTTGCCACCCGGTTTCAAAACCCGGTGCATTTCCTCAAACCCCTTTTTCATTCGGGTAACGTTTCGAATACCAAAGCCGACCATGGCCCCCTCAAAGGTATTTTCCGGAAAAGAGATCGCTTCGGCATTGCCTTGCACGTAGGTGATACGTTCCGACAGGGTCTGTGCGGATGTTTTATGTCGACCGGCATTCATCATGTCCCGATTGATATCAAAAATCACCACCCGCCCCTGCGGGGCCGTATGGCGCGCCGCCAGAATGGCAAGGTCGCCCGTTCCACCGCACACATCGATCACCTGATCGCCGGGAGACAGTCCCATGGCACTCACGGCAATCCGTTTCCAGATATGATGAATTCCGAAACTAAGCAATGTGTTCATAAAATCGTACTGACGCGCCACGCTATTGAAATGCTGCAGCACCCGATGGGTCTTCTCATCTTCGGAAATACGTTCGTAACCAAAAAAAGCAGCCGGCTTATTTCGGCCGGCATTTGCATTTTCAGGCATTCCCTTTGGGCTGTTTAACCATTTCTTGGGTGATTGAATCATTCGCGGCTCCTTTCGGTCCTGCCGTGAATATCAGACTGTGACGAAAAAAGAAAGAGAGGTCGAGAGAAGGGGGTCGCATCTTAATTATTAATTATTGCAGAATGGGGTCGCATCTTAATTGTTAATTATTGCTTTTGAATAATTAATAATTAAGATGCGACCCCTACACCGATTGATTTTTTCTTGGCTTTAACGTAAAGGCATTATCAATTAACACTTAAAAGAGGTTTGCCCATGCGATGGTTCCCATTCTCAGCC
>JAFDDL010000385.1 GCA_019310865.1 Deltaproteobacteria bacterium
AGAACGTACACGGCCACGTCCTCCCAGGGCGTGACCTACATGCATGAAAACCTTTTTGTTGCTGCCGGCAGCCGTTTGCCCATCGTCATGTCCATTGTCAATCGATTTGTCGGCGCGCCCCAGGCCCTGGGGCCGGATCAGGGCGATTCGCTGGACCAGCGCGACACTGGATGGATACAGATCTACGCGGAAAATGCCCAGGAAGTTCACGACCTGCTGATTCAGGCGTTTCGAATTGCCGAGGACAAGCAGGTGCTCACACCGGTAGCCATCTGTCATGAAGGGATCATCATTTCCCACAAGATGCAACCGGTGCAGCTGGCCGATCAGGACGAGGTGAATGCCTTTTTGCCGCCTTACCGGCCGGAGCATGCGGTTTTGGATCCGTCACGGCCCATGACTCATGGGATTTTTGCGATGGACGCCACCTATCCCACCGAGTATCGGTACCAGCAGCAGACGGCCATGGACAATGCCAAAACCGTTATCGATGAGGTAGATGGTGAATATGGGCAGCGTTTCGGCCGACGCTACGGCGGGCTGATTGCCACGGAAATGATGGAAGGCGCAGAGGTGGCGCTGGTGGCCATGGGCACCTTGTGCACGGCAGCGCGGACGGTGGTCAAAAAGCTTCGTAAAGAAAAGAACTGTCCGGTGGGTCTGGTGAAAGTTCGTGCTTTCCGGCCCTTTCCGGACGAGGCACTTCGAAATTGTCTTTCCGGCGTCAAAGCCATTGCCGTGCTGGACCGAAACGTGTCGGTGGGATCGTCGGGCATCGTGTACGGCGAGCTGAGCCGTTGCCTTAACGCCAGGATCCGACCGCTGATTGTCGACTACATCCTGGGCCTGGGCGGCAGAGAAGTGACCGAACAGGATATTGAGAATATCGCCATGCAGGTTTTTGATGAGCGAGACAACGAGGGTGTTTCCAACCCCATTCGCTGGTATCAATTGAGAGAGGCCTAATATGAGAACGATAAACGATCTGGATAAACTGATAACGCGCGAAGAAATTTCAAAGCCCGGTCACCCGCTGTGCGCGGGTTGTCCGGGAGGGATCGCCCTGCGCTGGATAACCAAAGTCCTCGGGAAAAATACCCTGATCAGCACCGGGTCAACCTGCATCGTGCTGCCGCTGCAGGCATATCCCAACTCGGTGCAGGTGCCTTCCTTTTATATTTGCATGGCATCCACGGCGCCGGGCATGACGGGCATGCGGGCCGCTTTGAATGTGCTTCAACGAAAAGGGGTGATTCCAGCCGACAAGAAGATCAACGTGGTGGGCCTGGCCGGTGACGGCTCCACGGCCGACATCGGCATGGCGGCCCTCTCCGGGGCAGCGGAGCGCAATGACGACGGCATCTACTTTACCTTTGACAACGAGGCCTACATGAATACCGGCGTTCAGCGCAGCAGCTCCACACCCCAGTTCACCCGGACAACCACCACGCTGACCGGGAAAACCGAACGGAAAAAAGACCTGGCCAAGGTCATGATCGCCCACGATATCCCCTATGTCGCCACGGTCTCACTGGGCTACCCCGAGGACTTTATTCAAAAGGTGACCAGGGCAAGGGATATGGGGCCCGGATTTAAATACATTCATATGCATTCGCCTTGCCCGGTGGGCTGGCGCTTTGCGGAAAGCAATACGGTGCACGTGGCCCGCCTGGCCGTGGAGACCGGATTTCACATACTCTACGAGGTGGTGGACGGGAAGTTTCGTATTACCCAGCAGCCCGAGAAAAGAAAGCCCGTTGAGGCGTTTCTAAAAGACCAGGCCCGATTTGATGGTATTACCGACGAAGAACTGAAGGGGATTCAGGACTGGGTCGATGGCCGCTGGGAAGATATCGAAACCTCATCGTTTTGCCTGACCGCGGCTTGATATGCATCGGCGTAGATAAGATGAACATTCGGAGTCTTCGCTTTCCTGGAGTCTTCGCTTTCCTGGAGTCTTCGCTTTCCTGGAGTCTTCGCTTTCCTGAGCGAGCCCTCGACATGCACCAGGGCATTTTCCGACCTGTCAGTTTTTTTGAGGATTTCCAATGCGGGTAATTGATTTATTTGACAAAGCCGTTGATGCGTATCCCGACCGGTTGCTGACCAACATAGGATCCACCGCATTATCGGAAAAAAGCACTTGAATTCAAGTTTTGTTTCTTATATAAAACAAATAAGGCTTTTTTTGTTTTTTAAAATTGCCAAATGTCACCATGGTTGAATCCATAAAGAAACAGGATGGCGCTATTTTGAAAAAAGACATGCTCAAGGTTATTATTAGGGAGTTTCATGAATCCGATTTGCCTGATCTGATAACGCGCCACTTATCAGTGGATCTTTCGGCGATCCGGTCACCGTTGAATAAGGTGATCACCATCTCAGGGCCGAGAAGAGCCGGGAAAACGTCATTTCTTTTCCAGATTATAAAATTCCTCCTATCCAAGGGGATGGATATCGAAGACATCGTTTATGTTAATTTTGAGGATGAACGAATTTTACCGCTTAAGTCGACGGAGCTCCACGGCATCCTCGATGCCTATTTTGAACTCTATGAGGGAAAAACAGCGCCCCTTCTATTCTTTGATGAAATCCAGAACATAACCGGGTGGGACACGTTTGTGAGGCGGCTGAATGACCAGGGACACAGGATATTCATCACAGGCTCCAACTCAAAATTGCTCTCCTCCGAAATCGCGAGAGTGCTGAGAGGCAGAACCCTGACCTATGAACTCTTCCCTTTCTCTTTCTCCGAATACATATGTTCGAAAGGCATCCTGCCTGAAAAAACTGCAATTTTCGGCAAGAAACGTCACGAGATACGACGACAGTTTGAAACGTATTTTTTCTCCGGGGGCTATCCTGAAATCTCGTTCATCGAAACCAATTCCACAAAAACCCGGATCCTTCAGGATTATTTTAACGCCATATTCTACCGCGACCTTATTGAACGGTATCGCATCAGAAACATCGATCTGTTGAGACAGTGGTTGAATACCTTAATGGCAAATATTTCATGCCTGGTAAGTCATAAAAAAGTGGAAAACGACTATAAGTCCCGGGGCATCAAACTGTCCCGGGCAACGTTAAGCACATTTGCCAGGTACGTTGAAGATGTCTATTTTGGCTTTTTTGTTGAGATATATTCCGAATCGGAAAGGAAAAGGCAGGTCAATCCTAAAAAATTTTACCTGGTTGACCAGGGGCTTCACAACCACTTGACCCTCAAATTTGCCCAAAACACAGGTCGTCTTTTGGAAAATCTGGTTTTTCTAAACCTGAGACGGAAGGGATATCCGGTTTGGTATTATAAGACCAAAGGCGGATACGAAGTGGACTTTCTTTATAAAAAAGGCGGGGAAAAGCACTTGATCCAAGTCTGCCATGATTTAAGCAATATTGAAACGGTTAATCGCGAAAAGAGAGCATTACTATCCGGAATGAGAGAATTGGAAATAAGTACCGGAATGATACTCACATCCGAAGAAAAAAAAGAAGAGATGCTAAATGGCCTCTCAGTTGTCATTATGCCCGTATGGGAATGGCTCCTGGTCTCAGATTTTTAACCCTAACGATCCGATACGTATTGGGCCTAACTGTTGCCAACCCTTGTCTTGAAATCTTCCTTCTCTGCGATCAGAGACACACCCAGCCCACATACCAGCGCCCAGAAAGGCGAACTGATATTATAAATATTGATTGAGTCAACATTATTGACCCAGCATTTTGTCCCTATTCAACCATTGTTATGTTCAAATAAGGTCAAAAATCAGCTTGACATCCCATCTCGGAACCGATAGGTTCCCTGAGGAGGTAAATCATGTCAATACAACCCAACTCCGAATTTTCAAAAGCGCAGTGGCAATTTTTGGCCGCCATCCATGCTTTGGGTCCATCTGTTTCAATAAACATTATCGGTGCATTGGCGCCGCTTCAACCAGGGCCCTTATTTGATTTGCTGAACCGTAGCAAAAAACTGGGGTGGGTAATCCAGCACGGAGATGACCGCTTCACAATCGGTGAGAACCTGCCCACGGCAGTCCAAGAAAAACTCTCCGAAATGAGCACAACCCAGCGTCTGGCAACCCTATTAGAGAAACTGAAAGAACTCAAATTAGAAGATGCCGTGCCCCCGCTCAGCATGAGCAGGCTTCTGGAAATAAACGGCCAGGGATTAGAAGCCGGGCAAATTCGGATGGACCTTGCAGAACAGGCATTGACCCAAAATAAACTGGATTCAGCCTGGCACCATTTAAAAAGAGCCCTTGACTGCTTCAGCAAATGTCCTGACCAGCAAAGCTGCCAGGCCCCTTTTGTTGATACGGTGATTCGGCTGGCCACTGTGTCCGCCACCCTTATGAAAGGCTTTACCGAGTTATCTGAAAATCTTCAGCGTGCGATAGAGATTTCAACAAAATTGGGAGACAGGAGATCCCATGCGCTGCTCTATCTTCATATGGGAATGTCGCCGAGGGAATCAAGGAAGTTGAAGACCTGGGCGATGACGACATATTAAACCGATCGGCAGGTGTTCTGGGTCTGGCATCCTTGTACCAAGGTCACCTGGAAAAGGCGGTAACCTATTTCGAACGCGCTGAACAGCAAAGTCAAATGATGGTGCATGGTGATCTATTGCCGGACATGATCACACAATTCTATCTCGGAATGACTCTGGCCTACCGGGGAGATTTTCATCGCGCCATCGGCAACCTCGATTGTAATTGGCGCCTGGCGGAACAAAGCGGGCATCATACCCTTGCCACGCTCTTGCGAGCGACGCTGGGCCTTTTACTCGTGTTGATAAAAAGAAACCGGGAAGCAGCCTTTCATTTAGATTCCGCTTTAAAAGCGGCGGTGGCTGACCAGAATGCCTTTGCGATTCGTATTGCTTATTTCGGAACAGCACGACAAAGCTTGCAGGCCGGAGATGCGAAGAAAGCCCATGAGGCATTTATCCAAGCATTTATGCCGGTGAAAGGCCAGCAACTCTCGAAAGAATTCGCAGCCCCCTGGGTACTTGAAATGCTTTATGAGTTTGAACGGCTTGGCTTAACGCCGATTCCGGGGCTGGCATATCATCAGATTCTTAAAAAAATAGAACGTGAAAACAATATTTATTTAAAAGGTTCGGCTTTGATGCTGCTGGCAAAAGAAAAGCGGCAACAAGGCCTGGACGCATCGGAGATCCTGCCGGACCTTGAAGAAAGCCGGGAATATCTTGAGACCGCAGGAGCTCCGGTGGAATTGAGCAAAACGCTGACGGAACTGGTCCGTCTGGCGATTGCGCAGGGAAATCATGGGGAGGCCAGGCAGCAAGCGCTCAGCGCCTGGCGAATTCTGGGCGGCTATGCCGAATATTTCTTTCCGGATGACCTGCGGCACCTGGTTGATCCAGTTAGAAATATCCCCAGTGTTGAGAGTAGCCGGCAGGACTTTCTCCAGCGATGCCTGAATCTTATCGGGACCGTTCTGCCCGCTAGAAACAAAGAACAGATATACAATCGGGTGGTGGTGGCCACCAACCGGTTTTTCGGGGCGGAACGCGGTGGCCTTTTCTGGTTCCCGAAGGGAAAATACACAAAGAGCCCGGAACTGCGAGCCGGCAGCAATTTTTCCGCCAATGACATGATGAGCGAAGCCTTCCGGCCAAACCTGGCACTGGTTTTAAGAGCCTTTCGGGAAAATCGACCCATTCTGGTTCGAAAAGGGGGGCTGGATACCGGAAAATGCGGTATTCAGGCAAAAGCCGTATTCTGCCTGCCCATCGAAGAAGACGGCCTGGTGCGAGGCGTACTCTATCATGACAACGCCTATCTGGAGGATTGTTTCGATTTTCTCGATTCGCCCTCGATAAATATGTTGGTGGATCATTTCAACAAACTGGTGGCCCGGGTCCGAGGCTATTGCCGAATGAAAGAGGAGCGACAAACATTAATATCCCAGGTGTCGCTGGCCGAGCGCAAAGACCGTGAGAATCCATTGATTTTTCAAAGCGGCATCATGGAAAAACTGTTGCAGCAGGCCGACAGCTGCGCCCAATCGGATTCCACCATTCTGATCCTGGGTGACACCGGCGTGGGCAAAGAATTACTGGCACGACGGATACATGCCATGAGCCCCCGGTCCGAAAAAACGTTTATGGCACTTGATGCAACGACAATTCCAGACGGGCTTTTTGAGAGCGAGCTCTTCGGGCATGAAAAGGGTTCTTTTACCGGCGCCGACCGGCAAAAAAAAGGCCGCATCGAACTGGCCGATCAA
>JAFDDL010000386.1 GCA_019310865.1 Deltaproteobacteria bacterium
GAAAAGAAATCGTTCATGTGGGGATCGTCACAGACAATGCCGAGAGGATGGCCGGGAACTACGAGGAAATATTCGGCATCGGCTCCTGGGAATTTATGGACTTCAAACATCCGGAGGCAGTCGGCCATAATTGGCACGGCGTTGCGTTTACGCAAAACGCTGATTTCCTGGTTCGGGCGGCATTTGCAAATATCGGCAGCCTTCAAATCGAGTTGCTCGAGCCGGTTACCGGCGCCGGGGCCCACATGGAATTTTTGAAAACAAAAGGCGTTGGTGTTCACCATATCAGCTTTGATTTCATAGATGACTACCGTGAGGTTGTCGCCGCTTTGGAAAAAAATGGAATCGGTTCTGAAATGAACGGATGTATGAAGGCCGAGGGAGAAACAATAGCTTTTAATTACCTGGATACGCGCCGCGCGCTGGGTACTATAATAGAGGTGGGTGGGGAGAGCATTTAATGAACGATAAATCAGACGGCCGGGTCGTGTTGATCACCGGCGCATCCTCCGGAATCGGAAAGGCTTGCGCTCAGCACCTTCACGGGATGGGATTGAAAGTTTACGGAACCAGTCGTAAAGGTCACAGCCCGTGGGAAGCATCGGCGGAACCATCGCCTTCCGATCATTCCGATTCCTTTGAAATGCTCGGAATAGATGTGTCTAATGATGATGCCGTCCAGGGGGGCATCCGGTATATTTTGGAAAAAGAGGGGCGGCTGGATATTGTCATAAACAACGCCGGGATCAGCATCGGCGGCGCCTTGGAGGATGTTTCAATGGAGGAGTGCCGCGGGGTGTTTGAGACCAATCTCTATGGTATTATTCGGGTATGTCAGGCGGTGATTCCAACCATGCGAAAACAAAAAGCCGGGTATATCATTAATGTCAGTTCATTGGGCGGTCAAATTGGAATGCCGTTTGACAGTATCTACTGTGCCAGCAAGCATGCTGTGGAGGGACTCACGGAAACCCTGCGGATGGAAATAAAGCAATTTGGCATCAAGACCGTTCTCATCGAACCTGGTGATATAGATACCGGGGCCTCGTCTCGGATGCCGAGGGCAGAAAGAGCCCAAACCAATCCGGTCTATATGGACATATTAAATAAAGTTTATGCTGCTTCAATAGAGAACGAGGACGAAGGTTCGCCGCCCGAAACGGTTGCATTATTGGTGGAACGAATCATCAACACCGCCTCTCCCCGGCTACGCTACAAAGTAGGCCCCACGTTTCAGAAATTAATGATCCCATTGAAACGGATTCTGCCTCATGGAACGTTTGAACGGATTATTATGAAAAATTACAACATGATCAGTTGAGTCATATGCGAACCTTGAACAATGACAATTTCGTCCAGGCATTATATAACATCCTCGACGCTGGTGTAATCACACGCCAGACCCTCTTTTTGCCGGCAAATGAGGTCGCACACCGCTTCATGTTTCTCTCTGGTCAACGGCAGATGATAGGCGAAGATGATCGCTATGATACCCAGTATACCCGGTACGACGCAAAATAGCATTTTTATCGCAAATAGAACCTCTGGCGTCTGGGCAACATCCGGAACGTAGCCAACCCGGGAAAGGACAAGCCCGTTGAGCCACATCGCAATTCCACACCCGAATTTCTGAATAAACGCCGCGATGGAAAAAAACATCGCCTCTCTTCGCTGCCCTGTCCTTAACTCATCGACTTCAACAACGTCCGGGATCATGGACCATCCCATAAGATAGCACAGTACCGTACCGCCCGAGAAGATTGCGATGAGAACCCAGTACCAAATCTCTGTAGAAGGTCCCACCCATAACATGCCGCATAGTGATGCCACGTATGAGATCTCGAACACGATGAAGGCCCATCGCTTGCCTATTTTAAGCGAGACGATATTAATCAGCGGGACAAAGACAATACCCACTGTCATCATGAAGAAATAGACCATCGATGACCTGTTTTCGTCAAAGCCCATGATGTAGGTCATAAAATATATCCCGACCGTTCCGGTCAGGGTCACCGAAATCACGCTTCCCGTCCAAACGCCAAGCGTGTATCGGAAGGGCCGGTTGCTGAAAACGGCCTTCAGCATCTCCTTAAATTGAAATTCGGATTTTTCAGGATACAGTTCATATCCTTTTGTGGCAACCCATGTATAAAGAATGGGAAAAACGGCAAAGAAGCCAAAAGTTGCGGCCATCGCCGACCACCCGGCCCTCATGGATCCAAAAAGGTCCGAATAGAACCCCGCCAGAATCAAAGGAAAGGTTGCAGCAGCAACGCCAAAAACCTGGCCCCACCCCATGCGGTAGCTTGTAAGGCTCATCCTGTCATCGTAATCCCGGGTCATCTCCCCGGCCAGGGCTGTATAGGGGATGTTTTGACACCCGAAGAACGTCCAGTAGAAAATGATCATGGCAAGGTAGTAAATAAAATCCCATGACGATCCCAAACCAAAATCGGTGAATAGAAGCCAGAAGCTCACCCCGATTGGTATTGCAGCGCCAATGAGAAACGGTCGTCTCCTGCCCGATTTTAAATTGGATCTATCGGACACTATACCGATTATTAGACCTGCTATGGCATCCCAGACCGTGGCGAGAGCAATAATCAAACCGGCCTTGTGGGGCGCCATTTTCGCCACATCGGTAAGGAAAAACATATAAAACAGGTAAAATACAAGCCAAAGACCGCTGACGGATGCTTCTAACGCCCCGTATCCGAACTTGGCCCGAAACGGGAGTTTGCCGGTTGTTGCTTTCTCCATCAGTTTCCCCCTATTTTCAGATCTATTTTCTTGAAATTGACAGGAACTCCAGGCAATCGGAACCGCCATGAATGATGGGACATCATCATGTATTCAAGGCCGAACCAACGGGGAACACTCCTCGTAGCTATGATATTCGGGATCCATACAAAAATGATGTTTCGTCCTTCAAGCGGCGCTCAAACACCCGAAGCGCACCTCGATGCGGCCTCATATTTTCCGCCCTGAAAAGCAAGCTTCCAAAACGGCCTTTAAAGCACGAAGCATCTCTTCTACTTCCTCGTCGCCGTGGGCGGTGGATAAGAAGCCGCCATGGAGTTCACCAGGAAGAAAAATCCCTTCTAGCCGCAGCCTGAGCCCAAGTTCGGCAACAATCTCCATATCACTTTTCAGGCAATCGCGGGGCGTCTCCACTGGCGGTTCAGCCATGTGAAGCCCCCACATCGAGGCATCCCCGATCATCGTGGACGGCATGCCTTTGGCCTTCGTAAAATCATTGAAGCTTGATCGAAGGTAATCGCCCCTGGCTGCCAGATCGTTTTGCAGGGCAGGTGAATTCTCCATCAGGTAATCCAACATGGCATTCGATGCCGCCAGCGTCGTCGCATTGCCGCTGAAGGTTCCCGCCACCAATAAAGGCGGCTCCAAATCCAAGACTTTGTCAATGATCTCCTGCGAGCACCCTATCGCCCCTATCGGCATGCCCCCTCCCAGCGACTTGCCAAAAAGACCCATGTCCGGCGTAACGTCGAAGTACTCCTGACCTCCGCCCAGACCCAGGCGAAAACCCGTTATTATCTCATCGAACAGCAACAGCACGTTGTTGCGCTTTGTCACCTCGCGCAGTTTCTGCAAAAACTCCTTACCCGGCGAGAGGACACCACCCGCGCCGAAAATCGGCTCGATCATCACGACCGCCAGATCGGCAGCGTTCTCTTCGATTATCTCAAAAGCCGACTCCTCTCTGAAGGGCAACAGAACTATGGCGTCCTTGGCCGCCCTGGGCATCCCGGGAACAGATGGAACCGGGTTAGGACGCTGGGGCGGACCCATCAATTCGGGGTTCGCATGCACGCTCCACAAGGAATACTCGTTCGAGCCGTGGAAACCACCCTCAAACTTGGCGATCTTGTCGCGCCCAGTGGCAGCACGCGCGATGTTTACCGACTTATGCACGGCCTCGTTGCCCGTGTTGCACAGCACTACCCTTTCCGCGCAGGGAACGCATTTAACGAACTTCTCGCCCCAGTCCACTTCTCCAGGCAAAGGAGCTCCGTAGTGAAGGGGTTGCCGCTCCAGATGCTCCTTCATAGCCTTTATTATCGGAGGGGGGCGGTGGCCGAGCAATGCCACACCGTAACACATGCAGCAGTCCAGGTACCGGTTTCCGTCAATATCCCAGATGTAGGCGCCTTCGCCCTTTGTTGCGTAAAAAGGCCATGGATCGAAATCCCGCGCGGCACTGATTTCGCCATGGGGGTAGATTTGTTGGGCCCGGCGATTAATCTCCCCGGACTTTGGCATACGCTTGCGGATTTCCTCCTTGAGTTGCTCTACAACTGATTCTTTATTTGCCATGTCTGATCTCCTTTTTGCCTTTTCTGCTATGCTTCCTGTTTTCTTTTCATCCGCTCATCCATAAAAATTTTCCCTGCTTAAACCTACCGCGCCAGCAGGCGGGCGGGATTCTC
>JAFDDL010000387.1 GCA_019310865.1 Deltaproteobacteria bacterium
ATTGCACCATCGAGTGGGTAAATTATCCGGCGGTGAGCAGCAGCGGGTGGCTTTGGCGCGAGCGCTTGTTTCGAAGCCGGCCATTTTGCTTGCCGACGAACCCACCGGCAATCTGGATCGTCGAAACAGCGACCAGATCCACAATTTACTCTTGGAGCTGAATCGTGAATTTGGTATGGCCATGGTTGTGGTGACACATAATTTAGAATTGGCTTCATTTATGGCCCGACGGGTAACCATATTTGATGGAAAGGTGGTGGAAACGGAATGAGAATATTTAATATGAGAAGGGTCTTTCTGTTTAACCTGGTATTATTTTGCCTTTGGCCCCTCTCGGGATTCGCTCAAAACGCATATCGGGTGATGGTTCTCCCTTTTGATGTCCGTGCGCAAAAGGACTTGTCTTACTTGCAGACCGAGATATCACAAATGGTGCAAAATCAGCTGTCCGGCATTGATGTGACGGTTGTGGAGCCAACAACATTATCCGCTGATGATCTGCTCCAGATCACCGCAGATGCCGAACGCCTTCGAAAGCTGGCGGGTGAAAACCAGGCAACCCATGTCATATGGGGAACCCTGCAGTGGGAAGCGGAACAATTCAGATTGACGGCTTTTTTATTGGAAACGGAAGGGCAAGCGGATCCTTCGAAGTTTTTTTCAGCCGGTGACAGCATTGAAGATTTATCCGGCGCTGTCCAGGAGCTTTCAGCCAATATCGGTAAAAAACTGGTCAAACTTGAAAAGATCGTCCAACTTCTTGTGGAGGGCAACATCCGGATCGAGGACGATGCGATCCTTCGGGTGGTCAGCTCCAAGGTTGGAGACGATTATATCCCCAAAAAGCTATCCAACGACCTGAAAGCCGTATACGGCATGGGATATTTTGACGACATCCGCGTGGAATCGCAGGACAATCTGGAAGGCAAAATCATTACCTTTCAGGTTAAAGAAAAATCGACCATCAAGACCATCACCTTCAAGGGCAACAAGGCCATCAAATCAGAAGATTTGCAGGAAAATCTTGATATCTCCACCGGGTCGATTTTAAACATTTTTGCCATCCGCAAGAACATGAAGCGGATCGAACTGCAATACAAGGAAAAGAATTATCATCATGTCCGTGTCACCTATGAGACGGAATCCCTGAAAAATAACCAGGTGGCCCTGACCTTTCTGGTTGAAGAGGGAGAAAAGATCCGTATCAAACATATTGATATTGAAGGAAATACGGCATATAAAACCAAAAAACTGAAAAAAATGATCAAGACCTCTGAAAAGGGATTTTTCTCCTGGATTACCTCTTCCGGAGAATACAAAGAGGATGTATTGGGTCAGGATATCGCAATTCTGGGGGCGTTTTATCAGAACAACGGATTTGTTGAAGTAAAGATTGCCGATCCGGTTATCACGGTAAAGGACAACTGGATCGATATCATCTTTAAGATTGAGGAAGGGTCCCAGTATAAGGCGGGAACGGCGGAAGTGGCCGGTGACCTGGTGGAGCCCGAAGAAGCGCTATTGGCACGACTGAAAATTACGGAGGAGGAGTATTTCAACCGGGACATGGTTCGTAAGGACGTCCTGATGCTAACCGATGTTTGCTCCAACTACGGGTATGCGTTTGCCGATGTCACACCTCGGATTCGAAAACACAAGGATACGAAGGTTGTCGACATCACGTATCACATCACCAAGCACGATAAGGTCTATTTCGAGAAAATTATCATCACCGGCAATACGAAAACGAGAGACAAGGTTATCCGACGTGAATTGCGGGTTCATGAACAGGGGCTTTTTAGCGGTGGATTGATGAAGCGGAGCGTTCGAAACCTGAACCGGCTTAATTTTTTCGAGGATGTGAAGGTCAATACATATAAAGGTGAGGCGGACGATACGATGGTCCTGAAGTTGGAGGTGGAGGAAAAATCCACCGGTGCCTTTTCATTTGGTGGTGGTTACAGCAGCGTTGAAAACCTGTTTTTGACCGGGTCTATTTCCCAGGATAATTTTCTCGGGCGCGGCCAATCCATCACCCTCCAAGCTCAACTCGGCAGCCGGACCACCCAGTTCAACCTGCGTTTTGTGGAGCCCTGGTTGTTTGATATCCCCTTGAGTGCCGGCATCAATATCTACAACTGGACCCGCGATTATGACAGCTACGATAAAAAAAGCATGGGTGGCAGTCTGAGCGCCAGTTATCCATTTTTCAAAGAGGATGTTCGTCTGTTCGGCTCCTACCGGTATGATATTGGAGAGGTGGAAAATGTGTTCGTGGAGCTGGCACCCGTCGACATCGTCGACCTGGAAGGGACATTTGTTACATCCAGTGTGACCTTCGGGATCTCCTATGACACCCGGGACCGGATCTTGAATCCCACCCGGGGTCAGGATCATAACCTGACGGTGGAATACGCCGGGCTTGGGGGGGATATCGGATTTACCAAGGTGACGGCGGAACTGGGCATATACATACCCTTGTTTTGGAAGGTGGTTGGTTTTATCCATGGCAAGGGCGGAATCGTATCGCAAAACAGCGGCTTGCTGCTGCCGGACTATGAACGGTTTTATCTGGGTGGGATCAACTCCATCCGCGGATTCGATTGGCGCGACATTCACCTGCTCGATGAAAACGGAAATGAAACAGGTGGTGAGCGGATGATTCAAATAAACCTGGAGTTGATCGTGCCTCTGGTCAAGGCAGCGGGGATTAATGGCGTTATTTTCTTTGATACCGGGCAGGTTTTCGGCGAAGACGATGATATCGATATCGCCAGCCTGCGACAAACCGCCGGCTTCGGTGTCAGATGGAATTCACCCATGGGACCGATCCGGTTGGAATATGGGCATATACTTGATCCCGAAGATTCGGACAGTGGTGCCGGACAATGGGAATTTACAATGGGATCCGCATTTTAATCAATGCCCATCCATAACCTACCAATTCTGGATGGACACTATGTATATTAAAGTTGGTTTATAAACTTATGAATTGAAGTATTTTGAAAGGGGAAAACTATGCGAAAATGTAAACTTGGTCTTTTAACAATTGGCATTTCAATCTTCCTGCTTACATCGGGCGCCCTTGCAGCCGATGTTGCAAAGATCGGTCTGGTGGATTTTCAGAAAATACTGGCCACCTCGGATGCGGGAAAAGCCGCCCAGGAGAAAATATCTCAAAAAGGCAAAGAGATGGAAAACGATCTGAAAAACAAGGGCAGCGATATCGAGGAGGTAAAAAAGCGGTTTGAACGCGAAGCCATGGTCATGAGCAAGGAAGCCCGGGCGGAAAAAGAGCGGGAACTGAAGATCAAAATCCTCGACTTTAAAGACCTGGAAAAAAAATATAAGAGTGAGTTCAATGCGTTCAACATGAAGCTGGTGGAGAAGTTCCGCGGTGACGTGCTGACGGTGACTGAAATAATTGGAAAAAAGGAAGGTTTTCTGCTGATTCTGGAAAAACGTGAGGGTGGCGTGCTCTATGCCCCCAGCACCATCGATATTACCGACAAGATTATCCTGCAGTATAATGCACAATATGCCAAAAGGGACATGAGCTGATTGTATGGAACTGACCCTTGCTCAAATCAGTGAAATGGTGGATGGCGAGGTGCTGGGTGACGCCGTAATGCGTATTACCGGGGCGGCTGCCTTTGAAAATGCGACCATCAATGACATTACCTACGCATCGCGGGCCAACTTTCTCAAGAAGCTCAATGATACAGCCGCCGGCGCCATTATCGTACCGCGTGACACCCAGGCCGAACGACCCCTGATTCGGGTCAACAATCCTGAACTGGCCTTTGCATCGGTACTGGGTCGCTTTCACCCCAGGACGCGGCTTTCCACCGGCATCCACCCCTCGGCGGTAGTGGGTGAACAGTTTATCTGTGGTCAGGAGATTGCCGTGGGGGCTTGCGCCGTTATCCAGAACCATATCACGGTGGGGGATCGTGTGGAGATTCATCCCAATGTGGTCATTGGGGATCATGTTGAAATCGGTGACGATGTCCTGATTTATCCGAATGTGACAATCCTGGAGAGATGTCGGATCGGCAGCCGGGTGGTGATTCATGCCGGCAGCGTTATCGGCAGTGACGGTTTCGGATTTGTTCAGGAGGGCGGTCGAAGTTACAAGATCCCCCAGGTCGGCGTGGTTCAAATTGATGACGATGTGGAAATCGGCGCCGGTAACACCATCGATCGGGCTACCTTTGGTACCACTTGGATCAAGGCGGGTGTCAAGACCGACAACATGGTTCATTTTGCCCATAATGTGATTGTGGGTGAAAACTCCTTGGCTGCCGCTCAGGTAGGCGTTGCCGGTAGTGTTCGGATCGGCAAAAACGTGATTTTGGCCGGGAAGAGCGCCATAGCACATCATTTGACCATCGGAGATCACGCCATTGTGGGGGGGAAGGCCGGTATCGGTAAATCGGTTCCAGAA
>JAFDDL010000388.1 GCA_019310865.1 Deltaproteobacteria bacterium
ACCCTCCCACTGTTTCCAGAAATTTGTGAGCCGGCGCACCATCCACCACACAGTGGTTGTAAGTCAAACTGAGCCACATCATCCACCGAAGTGCGATGTCACCATTGAATTCCGCCGGTTTTCGTTTCACCCGACCCGCACCCAGGATACCGGTTTCCGGTGGCCGAAGGATCGGCGTGAACCCGTCCACCTCGAACATGCCCGTGTTGGAGATGGTGAAAGTGCCGCCAGAAACCTCATCGGGTCCCAAGGCGCCGCTGCGGGCCTTTCGGGCAAGCACCCTTGCCTCCCGGGCGATCTCCAGCAATCCCTTCCGGTCAGCGTTTTTCAGGACCGGTACGATCAGGCCCTCGGGTATCGCCACGGCAATACCCATGTTTACGGCTTCATGAAGGACGATCTCATCTCCCTCATGGGTTGAATTCATGATCGGGTGGTGTTTCAGGGCGCGGGAAACCGCGAGAATAATGATATCGTTAAATGATATCTTCACCGATTCGTCCTGTTCATGTTCTTTGCGCATCATGTCCCGGAAGCGAACCATTTCGGTTACATCCACTTCGGCAAAACCGGTCAGCTGTGCCGCGTTGTGAAGGCTGGCCATCATGTTGTCGCCAATGCTTTTTCGCATGCCGGCATATGCCATGGTTGTCGCTGGTCCGGATACAGGTTCGAACATTGCTTCTTTGGCCGCCAACGTTTGCTCCACATCGGCCTTTGTGATTTTACCCCCTGTACCAGTGCCATCTATGGTGGTAATATCCAAACCGGCCTTTTCCGCAATCTGTTGGGCCACCGGTGTAATCTTTTGGGCTTTCGGTTGCGCCTCCTGAGCCTGCTTCACATCCGATTCCGTCACACGGCCCCCCGGACCGCTTCCCTGGATTGTTGCAAGGTCAATGGACAATTCCCGGGACAACCACCTGGCTGCCGGGGTTGCCTTGACAAAGGGTTTTTCATTTGCCGGTTCCATGTCGGTCGTTTCTTCACCAAGGTCTTCGTCCGCCTGAGCAGGCTGCGATCGGTCAGCGTCAGCAGTCTCGATTCGGGTTGCCGTTTCGCCGGGCTCCGCGATAAGCCCCACCACTTCTCCCACCGCGGTTGTTTCGCCTTCTTGCACGACAATCTGGAAGAGGATACCGCTATGCAATGCCTCCACCTCATTCACGATTTTCTCGGTTTCGACTTCAAAGAGAGGTTCTCCCTTTTCGATGGGTTCGCCTTCACATTTGAGCCACTTGACGATTTTCCCTTCCGTCATGGTCATGCCCCATTGGGGCATGTGAACAGATGTTGCCACGATAAGATCCTCCCCGAATTTACTGAACTGGTCTTAGGGCTCGCGCAGAAATAACTTCACATTTTATGCGTCGATGCATCCCACCTGGCTGCGTTACGAAAATACAGAATATCCTGATATTCTTTAATTTTCGTGCCTTGCCATGTGGGCGCCTCAACACCTAAAATTGTGAATTTATTTCTGTGCGAACCCTTACATCCCAAACCTGGTTAAAAACCGTCCGGATTATTTCTCTAAACAAATGGATTCTTTACCTTCAAGAAATGTCTCGGTCTGATCTTCACTGAAAGGACGCATTATTTCTACATCGTTTCCATCCGGATCCCGGACCCAGGCGATGCATGTGCCATATTCCTCCACCGGTTCCAAAAACTTTTTTGCCCCTTTATCAATAGCCGCCTGCCAGGCACCCCGGGTGTCGCTCGCCACATAACAGAGATGGTCAAAACACGGTGCTCGACGCCTGAGCAGCGGCACTTCACGTTCGTCCGAATCCGTCGGCCCGATGATTTCAAGCATGCAGGTATGATCTTTACCGTTATAGAGCGGATCAACCATAAAAATGAAGCCGCCGTTGTTTTCGGTGATATGGTGGGTGACCCTTTTCAAACCAAGGTTTTCGGTATAAAACCGCTCGGCACGAAACAGATCAGGGGTCAGTAATGAAATATGATGTAATTCCAGTTCCGTAAGTGTCCAGGGTTTGCGCAAATCCGGTGTGGCGATGGTCGTGGCGGTCGGATAACTGTAGACCTCGAAAATCAGGCCATCCGCGTCGTAAAACCCGCACCGGCGTGTGCAGTCCATGTCTTTTGGTTCCCAAGCGACTTTTACCCCTCGGCTTTGGATGTCTGCAAAGGCGGCGTCCACTTCGTCCACCTCAAAACTGATATGGTGGACGCTGAATCCGTGCCGTGCAATGTGCTCTTTCTCGTCAGGCAAAAAAGGCGCTCCCACCAATTCCAGAGATGCGTCTGATCCATTACCGACGAAAGCGGTATCGTTGACACCCCGGTTGAATGCCCGATAGGTTAATTGACTGCCCAACTGGTGCTGATAGAAAAATAAGCTTTTTTCGACATCACTGCAAAGAAGTCCGAAATGTGTCAATTTATAGTTCATGTCTAATGCTAACCTTTCATAAGGCCTCAGATGGAAGCCTCCAGTTCATCGGCAATATCGGCAAGATCCAGTGCTTCCAGTTTCTGCCGGGTTGGCCATCCCGTTTTCACATCCCATCCTGCAAGTTGATAATACCGATCCTTTAACGCTTCGAATTTTTTCTTGTCGACATAGGCCTTTAAGACAACCAGACGTTCTCCTACCTCCCCGGAATCATGTGGATCTTCCCACACAACATCATAGAAGTTATCCAGGTAACAATCCGTCTCCCGGGTTCTTCCTTCGGATTTGATGATGACCGCCCGCCGCATATTCCAGATTCTTTCGCCGGCTTTCACCAGGGTATTCACATCAATGTCACAACCGGTAACCGCAGACAGGGCCCGGCTGAGAAATACCTGGTAGTCGAGTTCCGGCGGAAAAAAGTATGAGTCCGGCAGGGAGGCGAAGTTGCAGATAGGAACGGAGTTTCTCAAGCTTTGCATGATCAGCGTAAATTGGGTTTGACGTTCCACCCCCTCCCATTCAGCCTGGATATCCCCCCCCGGCGCGTGGGCGAAGGTTTCCGGACCGTAAGGCACATCGAAATGCTTCCCCAACTCCTCAAGCGGTACTCCCATAACATTCTCTCGGTTTAGTGAAAGATACTCATCCGTTGAATTTCCGGCATCCCGAACATCCAGGGCCACATGGAGCAATAATGCCATCCAACCATAATAATGCTGGGGATAACCCCATGCCGGATATTCGATATCAACGATCTTCTGAAGGGCTTCACCGTTTCGAACCTTTGTCGTCACCTGGTCCATGGCGCGCTTTATCCCCTGTGAAAAAATGCTTTTGCCGGATGCGATGTCATGGAGCAGGGTCTCGATAAATTCGTCTTCCGAGGCTGATCCGCCAAGCCACTCGGGCAGGCGCAGAGAAGCGATTTGCTCCCACTCCGCCACCGTCATGATGTCGTCCTTTATGGTGTCGTCCATGAGCCGGATGAGGGTCAGCATTTCATACCCGTTGATGCCAAGCTTATTCGACAGCAGGGAGGCTTTCACGTTTGCCTTGGCGCTCTCTTTTTTAGGGTTGCTATAGCCGTACCACCAGTGCGCGCAAAACACCCCGCCTTTCCCTTCGCCCGGCACATCATAAAACCCGTAGCACTGGTAGGGGCACCCATAAGGACCGGTGACACCTTTTCGATATTTTTCCTCTATTACCTCGACCTGGTCGCCCCCCCATAAAAATGTGTTGCCCCACAGCTGGGCAGCGCCTTTGGACCAGTTATTTTTTTCCTGAACGAGTTGGACAACTTTCCTGAGTTCCTCGGGCCGGGCAATTTTTACCGTGCCGGTTCCCTTGACTGCGATCGCCTTCAGGTTCTTGGCGCCCATTACGGCGCCGAACCCACCCTGCCCCGCGGCACTGTTGGTTTCAGTGGCCACCACGGCCAAAGAGCTCAGATTTTCTCCGGCCGGACCGATGGCCAGCACCGAACAGGCCGGATCCTTATCCACCAGACGTTTTTGTGCTTCGAACAAATCCAGCCCCCATAATTCGGATGCATCCCTGATCTCAATCCCATCATCGCAGATATCAATATATACCGGGGCTTCTGCTTTTCCGGTGACAACAATCAGGTCATAACCGGCGTACTTCATGGAGGAGGGGAATTTACCGCCGAACCCGGAATAGGTAAATTGGGGATTCGGATAATTCTGCAAGCCGATGCCACAGATTTCAGCCCGATTGAACGGACCCGGTATACCGGTCAGCGGTCCCACCGACACCATCAGCGGGTTTTCGGGATCCAGTGGGCCGACTTTGGGACATCCCATATCCCAGAACACTTTATTGCACAGCCCCACACCCCCAATGAATTTCTCCGGTTCGTAGGTGCTGGTGGGGACCTTTTGAATCTCTTTCTTTGTCAGGTCGACCATTAACACAGTGCCGGCCCACCCGTATGAATTCGCCTCTTTCATTTTCGCTCCTTCTCCTTCTTCCCACTTACAATTTGCAGCGCATT
>JAFDDL010000389.1 GCA_019310865.1 Deltaproteobacteria bacterium
TGGGACATGTTCAAAACTTCCGCCACGATCTCCTGGCCGGCAAATGCCGCATCACCATACAATACCAGCGGCATGATCCGTTTGCCATGGATGTCGCCCTGTTTTTCCTGACGTGCCCTGACAAATCCGGCCACAACCGGATCCACTGATTCCAGGTGACTTGGATTGCTCAGCAGGGCGATTCGAAGCGACTTGCCGGACGATTTCGATTCGGGTCCATGCGCTCCTGAAGCCATTTTCGCTCGGCTGGATCCTGAAGATGCATGTATTTCACACCGATGGATCGGCTGTAGGTTTACCCCAACTTTACCCTATTGTTTGCCGTGCTGCTCCTCAAGGAGCTGAATGATTTTATCCTGTTGGTCGAGGATTCTTAGATTCGTTTCCACCATGTATCGGGTGGAAATGGCGATTTGTCGAAGGTATTCGTCAGCGACACGGTTGGTGTATACTCGGTTTTCCATGGATCGGTCATTCTTCAACGCCCGGTAAAAGTCGTCCGTCAGTTCGATAAAGACCCCCGGCGGCACATGTGGCCTCGCAGGTTTATGGTCGGTATCCGTCGGGAATGAAATTCCGGGCCAAGCAACGATCGTCGCGATGGTGATAACAATGGAAAATCTTTTCAAACCGAAACCCATGATGCCCTCCCTGATTGTCAGATGTGAACGAAAAAAAAATTCTTCATTACATTATTCGCATCGCGGGAAAATTACAAGGTTGCCATAGAGGCCGGCGCATATTAGAATAACCTGATGATCCATTGGTACTGGTACTGCCTTAACCAACTCCATTACCGTGACCGAATCAGAAGGAGTGCCTGAATTGAAAGCCATGGTTTTAAAACAACTCGGTGCTGTTCTCGACACCCGGCAGCCCCTTGAGATGGAAACCCTACCCGATCCCGAGCCCCAGGCCGGACAGGTGTTAATCGCGGTTTTGGCTTGCGGGGTGTGCCATACTGAACTGGATGAAATCGAGGGACGAACCCCACCCCCTGTTTTGCCGATGATACCGGGACACCAGGTGGTGGGCCGGGTTATTGAAAACGGGCCCGGTGCCGGCCGATTTCAAAAGGGTGATCGGGTGGGGGTTGCCTGGATTTTTTCGGCATGTGGTCGCTGCCCATTATGTCGCCGGGGCCAGGAGAATCTCTGTGATCAATTTACTGCAACCGGACGGGATGTGCCGGGTGGATACGCTGAATTGATGACCGTTTCTGAAGATTTTGCCTACCCAATCCCCGATCGCTTCTCCGATTCAGAGGCTGCACCGCTTCTATGTGCCGGTGCCATCGGTTATCGATCCCTTCGACTGACCGGTCTTCAAGACGGCCAAACCATTGGTTTGACCGGATTTGGGGCTTCCGGCCACCTGGTGCTCAAGATGGTGGCCCATCGATTTCCCAATACCCGGGTGTTTGTGTTTGCCCGCAGTGAAAGGGAGCGGGTATTTGCGCACGAACTGGGTGCCGTCTGGTCAGGGCCGGCGGAGGCGGCGTCACCGGAGAAACTGAACTGTATCATCGACACCACACCGGCCTGGAAGCCGGTTGTGGAGGCATTGAAAAACCTGGAAAGCGGCGGTCGGTTGGTCATCAACGCAATCCGCAAGGAGTCTCGGGACAAAGACGCGCTGCTGGCCCTCGATTATTCCCGGCATCTGTGGCTCGAAAAAGAGATCAAGAGCGTGGCCAATGTGGCCCGGGAGGACGTGAACGGCTTTTTGGAGCTGGCCGACGCGCTTCCCATTGTCCCGGAGGTGGAAGAATTCCCCTTGCACGCCGCCAACCAGGCGCTGGTCGAGTTGAAAGAGCGAAAAATCAGGGGCGCCAAGGTACTGGTTGTATAACAGGAGGTAAGACATGATTTTAACCAAACGAATCGGATCATTCAGCCTAATTTTCAGCCTCGTATTGGCGATGGTGATGTTCTGCGCGGTCCCGCAGTCCCGAGCATCGACCGAATCCGAGGCCCCGCGAGAGGCAATTCTAGCCGGCACCTGGTACCCGGCTGATTCGCTGGTTTTGCGAGAACAGGTGAATGGATTTTTGCAGCAGGTCCCGCCGCATACCGAAACCGGGCCGCTGATGGCCTTGATTTCTCCTCATGCCGGATATCGCTACTCCGGTCAGGTGGCGGCTCACGCCTACAAGCTGCTTGAAGGGGCGAATTACGAAACGGTGATTGTGGTGGCGCCCAGTCACCATGCCAGTTTCGAGGGTGTGTCGGTGTATGATGGTGGCGAATACCGAACCCCGCTGGGGGAGCTTCCGCTGGATTTGGACCTGATTGCCAAACTGAAGGAAGCCGACTCGCAAATTTATTACAGATCATCTGCTCACAACCGGGAGCATTCCCTGGAGATTCAACTGCCGTTTTTGCAGGTTGTCCAGCCTGGGATTCACTTGGTGCCTTTGGTGATGGGGGATCAGCGACCGGAAGCCTGCAGGCGTCTTGCCGAAACCCTTGTGAAATGCATACGGGGAAAATCCGTTCTTCTGGTGGCCAGTTCCGATTTATCCCATTTTTATGACGATGCCCGGGCCAAAGAGCTCGATGCCAGGCTGGCAGAGCATGTTCGGTCCATGGATGTAGAGGCACTGGGAAAGGATCTTGCCCGGGGTCGGTGCGAGGCCTGTGGTGGTGGGCCCATGATGACCGTCATGCTTGCTGCAAAAGAACTGGGCGCAGATCACAGTGAGATTCTTCACACCGCGAATTCCGGGGACGTCACCGGTGACCGGTCCCGTGTGGTGGGGTATATGGCCGCAGCCCTTTGGGCAAAACCGGAAAGCGCAGACCCGGCCCACGCGATGTCCGCTCACAATTCGCTGTCGGCATTCTCTCTCAATGAGCAGGAAATGACCGTTTTGCATGGGATCGCCAGGGATGCTATCCAATGCGCCCTGGACAGCAGGTCCTATAAGCTGCCTGCTGATTTACCGCCAATCCTGAGCACCCCTTGCGGGGCCTTTGTGACCCTTAAAAAAAATAAGCGGCTGCGCGGATGCATTGGTTCAATCATCTCCCGGCAGCCTTTGGCGGAAACCGTCGAACGGGTTGCCGTGAGCGCCGCGTTGGAAGATCCGCGATTTCCGCCGGTTTCGGCCGCCGAATGGCCGGATTTGTCGCTTGAAATTTCAGTTCTGTCACCGCTTGTTCAGGTTTTAGACATTGCCGTGATTCAACCGGGAACCCACGGCTTGTTGATTCGGCGCGGTGGACGCACGGGGCTCTTGCTTCCCCAGGTTGCAACGGAATATGGCTGGGACCGGATAACCTTTTTAAAACAAACCTGTCGGAAAGCCGGCTTGGCCCAGGATGCCTGGGAAAAGCCGGATACGGAAATTTTTGCGTTTACAGCACAGGTCTTTTAGCTTCACTGCAGGTAAGCAAAACGGAGATGTGAGAATGCACAATCGGTTGGATCGTCGACAATTCATCGGTAGCTGCGCCCAGGCGGCCTTGCTTTGTCTGGGCCACGCAGCATGCCCCCTGGCCATATCCCGGGCTGATGCGCGGTCGCTTTCCATTCGAAAGGGCTATATTCGAAAAAAGCTGTCGCCCTATTACACGGAGTTGAGCGAACAGGTCATCCGCTGCGAGCTTTGTCCCCATCACTGTGAGGTTGCGCCCGGGGAACGGGGGCTTTGCGAGGTTCGAAAGAACGAAGCCGGTAAATACTATTCGCTGGTTTACGCCAATCCGTGCGCGGTGCATGTGGATCCCATTGAAAAAAAACCGTTTTTTCATGTGCTGCCTGGCACCCAATCTTTTTCCCTGGCCACCGCGGGGTGTAATTTCGACTGCAAATTTTGCCAAAACTGGAATATTTCCCAGGCGCGGCCCGAGGAAACGGAAAACTACCAGCTGTCGCCAAACGAGATTGTCTCACTGGCGACAGAATACAAATGCCGATCCATTGCCTCGACCTATGTGGAACCGACGATCTTCATGGAGTATATGCTCGATATCGGCCGGGCGGCACAATCCAGACCGCTTCTCAAGGTCATGCACTCAAACGGTTATGTGGCAAGCCGGCCCCTGGCCGATCTTTGCGAGGTGCTCGACGCGGCCTGCATCGACTTGAAAGGATTTACCGAGGTATTCTACCGGGATATGACCGAGGGGTCCCTGGCCCCGGTTCTGGCGACGTTGAAAGAACTGGCGCGGCGCAAAATTCATACGGAACTTGTCAATTTGGTGATCCCCGGTTGGAACGACCAAATGGACATAATTCGGGACATGTGCCGATGGATCGTGGATACGTTGGGGCCCGGCGTGCCGCTGCATTTTACCCGGTTTTCGCCCCGGTACAAGCTGAAAAGTTTGCCCCCCACACCGATTGAAACCCTTGAGCAGGCCCGCAAGACGGCCATGGACCAGGGGCTGCATTTTGTCTACATCGGAAATGTCTACCGCCACCCCGCAGAGAATACCTAT
>JAFDDL010000390.1 GCA_019310865.1 Deltaproteobacteria bacterium
TTATTCTCTTTTAAGGTTAATTCAAGCGCGGCTTGCCGCGAACCTGGGGTGAATAAGTGAGGCAGTATTTAGTCCCAGCGGCCCAGCCGTTATTTAGGCAGGTGTTCAGCACGGGTGGCCTCGAACCTAAATGGATTTTGCGCCCAACGTGGGCTTAACCCAAACGACCCTTTTCCCCCTCCTGTTGGCGCAGGGACCGTCCGCCTCAGGAACGGTATGCACCGGAAAGGTAAAAGAAGGGCCACTGGGGATAAAGTCTTTATATAAATTTATTAGGCATGGGGGGCCTACAATGTCAATCAAGTTTTAAATAGCACGTGGGGAGGGCGCTTCGGGGGATAAATCGGCAAGGGTGTGCTGGGGTATGGGTAGACACGAGAAACACGCCCTGACATCGATTTGTCACCAGTGGTAATTGATAATTGTCGTTGACAGACACACGTCCAACGCGGGATGTTTACGAACCTTTCTGCGAGCCCCCAACGCGAGGGATATGATACGGATCGATACACGCGAAGTCCGCACCCATGTCCGCACCGGCAACGCATAAATGGTTACCACTGGTTTCCACACCCAACGCGCGTGCGCACGTCGTACGTATTGCTCACCTTATCTCGGGTTGACCGACAAGTAGGCGTTAATAAATTCGTCCACCTTGTCTTTGGTTATGAATCGAATATCATTAAAATAGGGGATTATCCCGTAAGATCCAGTTGCCCATGTTGCCGCAACCACTTCTGTCCAGGCATCTCTTGATAGAACCACCTGGCTGGATAGCCTTTTCTCCAATGTTTCTCTGGAGCTGCTAAAAGGGATTTCCAATCCTCTGGTTTGGTGGCAGGGATATAGACTCTGTTCATTCTAAAACCCTCAATTTATGTGTGACTTTCAGCTTTTTCCAAATCTCCTCTAAGATTAAAGCGGATGCCTCAGCTGCATCCAAATCAGTTCCAGTCGATGACCTGCAAGATCCCAACAGCTCCTCATTTACAGTCCACTCCTCAAGCAGCATTGATACATAGAGCACCAATATTCCCTCAAGAATGATTAAATCCTTCTCTGTCATCTT
This sequence comes from Deltaproteobacteria bacterium, assembly GCA_019310865.1. Next base: position 1,070 of record JAFDDL010000390.1, read on the forward strand.
GGCCACTGTGACTTTATCCTTCAGTGACATATCATTTAAGGTTCTATCTACAGCCTCTTCAACAGTACTGGGTCTATTAGATGGATCTAATTCCATCCCATCAAAATTGGGAAGTTCTATCAATTCCATATCTGGATCAAAAATACTAAAATGATAGACCCCTTCAATTATCTTTTTGACATCCCTATGTATAAAAGGGTCTTTGCTTGCTCTTGGGCCAGCTACATTCAGAACCTCGATATCATTTTCTTTTACCCATTTTATGATTTCTGATGATGCAAAGAAAGTTGCTGTATGTCTAAGGTTAATATGAAGGTAGGGTTTGTCGTGTTTCTTAGCCATTTTTCTGGTGTATGCTGAACCACCAGTTAACCTGCTGCCCCCTGAGATAATTAGAGTCCCATCTGAATCAACAACGTTCTTTTCAGTACGCTTGTTGTATCTGCCTGTTGGCATCTCCTTGAGGTTTAGCATACCCTCCAAGGGCCCATCCTCGGTTCGTCTACGCTTGGGAAGCCAACCTCCGTATGGGATGTCAAACTCTATGGCAGCATCCAAGGCACCTTGTTGAGCACCTGTTTGCCCACCAGAGATTATTTTCTTAATCATTGTTAACGTCATCCTTTGTGTCTTAGACAGCGTCTTGATGGTTTCAATAAGTTTGTCGGTTGTAGATTGGGATTCGACCATAGCATTTCACGCCACATTTCAGGATTACCGGGGCAACAGCTTGATTTGGTCAGAATTGTTCACACTTATTTATGTCCCAAATTTAACATTCGTTGTCAAGATATTTTCGCCCTCTTTCGTTTGTAACAGCTAAATTTTCTTGACTTTTTTTATATTGACCCATTGAAAAGTGTCGGGAGGGTGATTAGAAGAATCGGCCGGAAGCGATTCGGTCGAGGATGGTGCGGGCACATTCACTTGTATAGAACCGACACAAAATTCTGGCTTGACTCTTAGCATGTCCTAAATTATACTTATTTGTTATCATTCATTGGCATCCAATAATTGAGCGTCACTTAATCGTAATTGAGAGGTGATTGTGGACACTGACAAATGGCTCACTATAGATGAGTTGGCCGAGGACTTGAAGTTTAGCCGGGCCAAGCTCTATCGGATAGCCCAGGAAGATGAGTTTCCCGTCGCCCAAGCTGGAGCTCAATGGCGTTTCAACCGGAAGGAGATCGACGACTGGGTGACAAGCCAAAGGCTGGGTGGTGCCGCCTCTCAGGGAAACGAAAATGGTAACGACGGGGAGAGAGCGTAAAAATGATGACGTGCAACGGTCGCTGTCCCAACTTCAACCATAGGCGTTCAAACGCACCGGTGCGGTATTGTCCCTTGTGCGGCGAGGTGGTGAATAGCAAGATTGCCCAAAAGGTATGCAGCGAGGAAAAACATGTAAAAAGCAGACGCGAACGACACGCTTACTGTATGGATTGCGGTGCGCAGCTCATGCAGGGGAAGTGACCACCGAGCGGGTGGTTTGCGGGGTAGAGCGTATGGATAAACTTTTGGATGGGACATGGGAAGAATTTGAACAGTGGATCAGGGACACCATCGGGTCGGACTTCCGCTGGTGTGTTCGCCCCCGGGACACCTCTGAAAATCGAGAGATGGTGGCCAGCCTTGTTCTGGAAGATATCAAACGAAGCGAAGGGATTTCCCCTGAAAATAACGCATTTATCGAGAGAATATAAAGGAGACAAATAAAGCTATGGGCAATATAAAAATCGCTATTATTGGAGTTGGAAACTGCGCCAGTTCTTTGATACAGGGCATCCACTACTATCGGGGAAAGTCCTCGCAAAATGCCATTGGCCTGATGCATTGGGAGATTGGCGGGTACAAACCTGGCGATATCGAGGTCGTTGCGGCCTTCGATATCGACAAGCGTAAAGTCGGTATTGATGTGCACGAAGCCATTTTTTCCGATCCCAACTGTACGGCGGTTTTCTATTCCGACCTCCCCAAATCCGGAGTTACCGTTCAAATGGGGAGGGTCCTGGATGGGTTTTCGGAACATATGAATAATTACGACGAAAAACGCACTTTTGTGCTGGCAGACGAGCCGGAACCGGCCGAAGAAGAAATCGTCAAGGTACTGAAGGACTCCGGCGCTGAAATTCTCTTGAACTACCTCCCGGTCGGTTCCGAGGAGGCGACCCGGTCTTATGCGGGCTGTGCGTTGAGGGCCGGTTTGGCGCTCGTCAACAATATTCCGGTTTTTATCGCCAGTGATCCTGAAGGACCCTGGGCAAGGCATTTTGAAGAAGCCGGTCTCCCTCTAATCGGCGATGACATCAAATCCCAGTTGGGGGCGACCATTACCCACCGTACGTTGACTGATATGTTCGCAAAGCGTGGGGTCAAACTGGAGCGTACCTACCAGCTCAATACCGGCGGCAATACCGACTTTCTCAACATGCTCAGTCATAATCGTCTGGCTTCCAAGAAAGTGTCCAAGACCGAGGCGGTGCAGGCAGTAGCCGCCCGACGTATGGACGATGACAACATCCATATCGGTCCCAGTGATTATGTGCCCTGGCAGAACGACAACAAGGTCTGTTTCATCCGCATGGAGGGCAAGATGTTTGGTGATGTGCCCATGAATCTCGAGCTGCGTTTGTCGGTGGAGGATTCGCCCAACTCGGCCGGAGTGGCGATCGATTCCATCCGGTGCGCCAAGCTGGCCTTGAGCCGTGGACAGGGAGGCATACTGAAAGCACCATCGGCCTATTTCTGCAAACATCCACTGCAACAGTTCACCGACGATGAAGCGTTCCAGATGGTAGAGCATTTTATCAATGGCGACTGGGTCGATGGGGATTAAGTGTCTGATCATAGCGGCGGGCCGGGGTAGCCGACTGCAGCAGAGGGGTAACAGCAAGCCCCTCATCCCCATACTGGGCATTCCCCTTATCGAACGTGTGATCCGTTCCGCCATGGAAGTCGGTGCGGATGAGTTTTATGTTGTCATCGGCTGGCAGAGCGCCCAGGTCCGTAATTTTCTGGAACGGTTGGCGAAACGTCTCGCAATCCGGATCACACCACTGGTGAATGAAGATTGGGAGAAAGAAAACGGACTTTCAGTGCTCAAGGCACGGGACGTTCTGCAAGAGCCGTTTCTGCTGCTCATGGCGGATCATCTCTTTGATCCGGAGCTTGTCCGCGTCTTGACGACCCATTCCCTGCTCAATGGAGAAGTAGCGCTCGTAGTGGATAGCGATATTCACAATCCCCTCGTCGACATAGATGATGTGACTCGCGTTAGGGTGAAAAACGGGAAGATCTGTGATATCGGCAAAGGGATGACCGATTTCAACGGCTTCGATACCGGTATTTTTCTCTGCTCTTCCGCCATCTTT